>PFTQ01000047.1 GCA_002789635.1 Candidatus Aenigmarchaeota archaeon CG_4_9_14_3_um_filter_37_18
GGATGGCAGAAGAAATTCAAGTATATGAAGGGGTGTATTATAGAGATATAGCTTCCTCAATGTCTATTGGGGGAGAATACCATCTAGTTTTTGTGGGTAGTTCAGGACCTTGGCTTTTTTTAGCATCTAGTAAAAATGGGAAACCCACTGATGTATTGGGTCTAGCAGCTCGAATTCAAGGTAAAGAACTTCAATTTAGGTATGGTGATGGAATACCAAAAAACCAAATCTTAGTTACTGTTTCTGCATATGACCAGCAATAAGAACTTCTTAAATCTTTGAATGACTAAAACTACTTTATGATATGGTCAAAAAAATACTCTCCTAAATCAGTGTCAGAAGTAGTAGGTCAAAAAAAATCCGTAGAGCAATTCACTCTATGGTATCAAAATTGGAAACCCGGAAAGAAAGCAGCTTTGCTGACAGGGTCGCCTGGCGTTGGGAAGACATGCTTATCAGAAGCGCTGGCATCAGAAAAGAACCTTGAGGTTATAGAATTAAACGCCTCAGACTATCGTACAGCATCGCAGATAAAAGAAGTCATTGGGCAGTCAATGAAGCAGCACTCTATTTTCAAGAAGGGAAAGATTTTTCTTATTGACGAGGTGGATGGCATTTCTGGGAATAAAGACAGGGGCGGATCAAAAGAAATAGTAAAGATTATAGAAGAGTCGAAGTTCCCGATTGTCATGACAGCAAATGACCAGTGGAATAAGAAATTGTCTGGCCTTAAGACACACTGTCAGCTTATCAATTTTGGAAAAGTCAACTTCTGGGGCGTGCTCAGGAGATTGGAAGAAATCTGCCAGAAGGAAAACATCAAATGCAGCAAAGACCTGCTGAAGCAATTGGCGAAAATGTCTGACGGCGATTTGCGCTCGGCTATAAACGACTTGGAAACTCTATCAAGCGGGAGAAGTGAAATATTGCTGGATGACCTGCAGGTTCTTGGAAGCAGGGAAAGGGATGAAAATATTTTTGACTCCTTGAAGATGATATTCAAGACCAAATCCATTCAGGCGGCAAGGATGTCTATTCAAAATACAGGAAAAGACCCTGACGAAATCTTCTGGTGGATAGAGCAGAACATAGCAAATGAGTATGAGAAGCCAGACGAAATCGCGAAAGCTTATGATATGATGTCGAAAGCGGATATTTTTCGGGGAAGGATTTCTAAAAGGCAGTACTGGAAATTGCTGAAGTATATGATTGACTTGATGACAGGCGGCGTTGCCCTTTCCAAAAAAGAGATGTACAGGAAATTCTCCAGGTTTGAATACCCGGATAGAATAAAATACTTCGGAATGACAAAGATGAAAAGGGCAAATGAAAAAGAGCAGCTGCTTGAATTATCCCAGAAGTTGCACTGCTCAACTAAAAAAATAAGGCAGGAATATTTGCCTTTTCTTGATTTGCTGAATAAAAATTAAGGATTCGGCCAGCAGCAGCATGTATCCGCGCTAGGTCCGTCTGTGCAGTATGTATCTCCATCTTGACTATATGTCCCACCTTTTACTTCGCATTGGCCTAAAGAATTTTCTTCACAAGTGCCACGGTCATAACCTGAATAAGTGCAAAGGCTATCGCAGTCTCCGGGTATTATCACGGGGAATTGGGAGCTTATTGTATACTTTTCAGACATAAGAATCATATTAAAAAAAACTTTCGGAGGCACAACTTGATAATCAAAAGTAAGCTTGTAGCCTCTGTCATTCGCCATGTCCTGGACAAAATCCTTGTATGTCTGGAGCCTTCCATCTACATTATTGAAATTGCTGATATGGATTGTTTTAATCGCTTTTTCCTTGATATTTTCAAACATGAACGTTTCCGCGCCTTCTGCTACCTTAGATGTGTCTATCAGGGAATATTGGTTGACGTACTTGCTTAAGCTGAAGAAAACAAAAACTATCATTACAGATGTCAGGATAAAAAACTGCGCTTTATTTGAAAAACTGGGCATGCGGTATACCTTCAATTAAAATAAGGTTTTCTTTTGTAATAAAGTTTTTTTCTAATGCCAGCTTTACGATATTTTTTCCGACTAAGTTCGCTATTGTGCATTTTTTCATTAGTTTAATAGCTTCCTCTTCGTTGCATTCCTTATCGCAATAGAAATCCCTGCTTACCATGAATTTAGGGTTTTTCCTCAGTTCCTTTCCTGCCAGCTCTTTGTCGCATATGCCAAGGACTAGCTCATAATTCTCCGCGCGGGATCTGTGCAGCTTGTAGAAGAACATCTACTCATCATCAAACTTATGGCCTAAATCCCTTATAAGAGAGTCGCAGTCAAGCTTGATCTTCTGCATCGCCACTACAATCCTTTCCTTTTCCCTCTTGAGCTCTTCGACATTCTCGTATTTTTGAATAGCCTGCCTGAATAAAGGCACATCTACAGTCGGGTAGGGGCTGATATTCATTTCTTTGCTTACTTCCGAGCATATCTTTGCTAGCCATAAATTCATCTGCTCCTTGACTTGCTTTCTGATCAGCTTATGCGCGTCCAGGTTGGATTTCATTACCCTTACTATAGGAGCCATCGGGAACGGCAGGTTGGATTTTTCCTCGTCAACTTCCTCTTCAACAGGCTCGTTCATTTCTTCTTTTGCTTCTTCTTCTGGCAAAAATAACCACCTCAAATGACATAAATTTAGTTTTTATTCGGGTTGCTGGTTCAGTTTTTTCGTGAATTTCAACCCCTTTATAGCTTATTATTGGACTTTAAATTATAAATAAAGTGAAAGACCGTTAACAAGCGCTTCTTCGGACTTTTTGTTGTGTTTTAGAAAGTGTTAGGCATGTGGTGGGGGAATACAATAGTTAATGAAGATTGGTTATTTTTATATAGTCAAAAAAGATCAGATCTGTATGACTTCGAGGATTTTGCTGAAAAATGAAAATCAAATTGTGTTGAACGAAGGTTATGGATATAGAATAAGAGCAACAGCAAAAATAATGGGAGCTTTCGTAGTGGTAACTATAGATTGGGAACATCCAAACTATGGATATTTTGCTGATGCCATGCTCTGGTATAAATCCATGAATATGCGAAACTGGGACGTCATCCCAATAGTTAATTGGTCCTACCAATACCTGAAAAAAGAAAGTGAAACTAAAATAGCATTATTAAAAAAATTCCTAAAAAATTATCCGGAATTTAAACAGTTCTTTAATTTGGAAGTAAGTATATGGGATAATATAAGTTTTTTTTGTGATGAAGATGGATAAGGGATTATATAATGTATTCACTTTCCCTATGTACTAACTTTAACCTCATCTAAGACCAATTTATTTCTAAAATCAGACTGATATTTGAATACTTTTAATGAATCTGGATTCTTCACCAACAATTTAAGTTCAGGATATGCATAAAGTGCCTTTTGTTCAAATCCTTTACCTATGGCAACTGTTCTCACATTGACATTTTCTACTTTAGCAAAAATATTTCTAATAGCATAAGAGTAGCTTAATAACTGACTCCAAATTTGTGGTGGTAAATTTCCAATTTTAAGTTCAACAATAACATAATTTTGATCTTTATCCTTTGCCAATATGTCTATTTCACCACCCCACCCATATCCTTTAACAGGAAAATACGAGTCAACAACTTTAATCTCATTCTCTATTAATTCAATATTTTGTTGAACAAGAACCTGAAGGATGGATTCTTTTTCCTTGTAAATTTCCAAAGGGTTTAAGGGTATTATATTAGATGGAAATTCAGAAAAATTTATTTCTATTTTTTCCTTTTTTATGTTAATTTCTTTCAATAAGTCTTCTATAATCTCTGCCTGATGTTCTGAAATATATCCAACACTTTTTCCATTAAAAAATGATCGAGTTATACCAATGTTTCTTCTTTCTAATTCTTCTATAGGTAAACCAATCCCAAATCCATTTTCGACATCTATTTTTATTCTAAAAGGATAATATCCATGTTTTTCATCATATTTTCTTTGAATCCAAGGTCCTCTTTCAGGTTTTTCTTCTTTGAAGGGATCGGAAATAGCTTTGTATACACCAAAAATTTTCCTTTTTCCAAATACATATAAAAATAATTTTTCGTATTTTTTAACATTCATTATTTGCCCAACTGCTTTAGTAGTAGCGGGGATTCCAAATATTTTATTTTGTAAACATTTCCAAAAATTTTTTTCATCGACTACAAAAATATATGGCAATCATCATTACCTCATTTTTTACTTAAATTTATTTTATGTGTTGTATTCATGACCACACCTATTTACTTTTGGGTTTATCCCAATAAGGACTTTTGCATTTGGGGCATACTCTCGGCTTTTCATCGTTTCTTGGAAACCACTCATGCCCACATCTTTCACATCTATATCCTTTGAGTTTTATATTCGCCATGTTATATTATTGTGATTAGTAGTATATAAGCTTTAATATATTACTCTTAAGTATATATAGTTATATTACTAATAGTATATTAGTAAAAGGTAAGGTGAATAATATGGAATTACGAAAACCCAGAAAAAACCAACTACTGTGAGAAATACAATCTTGACCTAAAAATGGATGAGAAGTCAGTTCTTATGCAATGCTCAAAGTAAAAACTCATCCCATCAAATATTCAGAAATAAAAACCCAATCTAAACCCACTCAACATCCCATGTTAAGTTCCCTTCATAATAGGCATTTGTATAAT
>PFTQ01000040.1 GCA_002789635.1 Candidatus Aenigmarchaeota archaeon CG_4_9_14_3_um_filter_37_18
AAACCGTTTGTGGAGAACGGGAAGTTGAATTGCAAGATAATTATTGGAGATACATATTCTCATGGGAAATATGATGCCCCCTCAACTGAAGGTCCTTATATAATTGATATTATACTTTTTTTAGGAAAATTTCTCAAAAAAATAGAATTTCCTAGCTACAAGCTTGATACAACAGTAAACGAAACTGATTTAAAAGGAAATCTGATAATTTTCGGAAACCATAAAACAAATATAATTGTCGATAGAATAAATGAGAAATTACCAATCTATTTTGATCCAAAAACTGAAAATATGATCTCGAAAAAGACAAAGGAGACTTATAAAGACCCAAGAATTGGTGGAATAGTTAAATGCTTAAATCCTTTTAACGAAAATAAGGAATTACTACTATTTTGTGGTATAGGTATGAGTGGTGTTCAATCAGCTGCGATAGCTTTTACAAAACATATGGATGAAATTTTAGAAGGTTTTAAAGCAAATAAATGTAGTGCAAGGGTTGTTAAAGGTTTTGATGCTGACGGCGATAATGTAATAGATTCCGTGAAATTTTTGGAATGATAAAACTATTCAGACACCGTATGGGATGGTAGTTCCTGGCTATAGTGGGGATATTTCTATTTCTAGAGAACTCGTGCCATATCTTAAAGATCTTGGAAAAACACCTCTCGTTTATCTAGCAATAGGACAAAGTGATGATCGTAATTTAATTGATTCTCTAGGCTTCAGACCAACCACAACCGATCAAGAAGAAATAGCAAGACAACTTATGATATTACCAAAACCGAGAAGAATAGTAGTTGCTGATAATTCTGGGGATAGTGGAAAAAGTATGATAGGAGTGTTAAAAATGCTTCTTGATATAATGAAAGAAAAAGGTATTGATATAGAAGAAATTCTTCCAGTTGTCATTGAAGATCGCGGGGGTTGGGCACCAATTTCTGCTGTTCAAGCATATGGAGAAGAACCTTACACAAGAATTCATGATTTTCTAATTGAAAAAGCGTATTCAGTTGATTTCAGGGAACTTGTGGAAGAAGATCGTAGAAGAAGAGATCAAGGGAAACATACATTAATTTTAGATCCTCCTTATAGATGGGTAAGAGGTAATGGTAGATATTCTTGAAAAAACTATACAAAGAATGTTCTCATTATCTGATACAAGTTAGAAATTAACAATCTATTTAAATCCTACTCCCCTATATTTTAGAAGGTGCTGCAAATGCACGGTGAATGTTTTAATCTCGCTTGAATTGTCCTGGGTTTATTTAGCTGAAAAAATAAAATATTTGAGAGGTGCTTGGTTTTGAAAGGTCTAACACAAATAGAGTCGATACTAGATGGCAAATCCAAAGGCAAAGTGAAGATAGCCGGATGGGTTGAGAATCTAAGGTCAAGCGGCGGCGTACAGTTCCTGATAATCAGGGATGGGTCTGGCAATATACAAGCCACTGTACACAAGGATGGTGTTGATGAAAAAACTTTTGAAAGCGGAAATAAACTCACGCAAGAATCATCTGTAATTCTTGAGGGAGAAGTCAAAGAAGATAAGCGTGCCCCAGATGGGTATGAAGTAAAAGTAAAAAAACTCGAAGTCCTGCAGATAGCAGAAGAATATCCTTTAGGAAAGAAGGAGCATGGTGTGGACTTCCTGCTAGATAACCGCCATTTATGGTTAAGAAGCAGAAGGCAGAGAGCCATTCTTAAAATAAGATCAACAGTAATAAAAGCTGCAACAGATTACCTAGACAACCAAGGATTTTACAGAGTGGACTCGCCTATACTAACGCCAACATGCTGCGAAGACAGCACCACATTATTCGAGACAAAATATCCAGGGGGAAAAGCCTATCTTGCGCAAAGCGGCCAGCTGTATAGCGAGGCTTCAATTGCTTCTCTAGGCAAAGTCTACTGCTTCGGTCCAACATTCAGGGCAGAAAAATCCAAGACAAAAAAGCACCTCGCAGAATTTTGGATGCTCGAGCCTGAAATGGCCTTCTACGATTTCGAGGATAATCTCAAACTTCAGGAAGGGTTGATCACAAGTATTGTCAAGGAAGTCTTGAGAAAGAACAGGAAAGACCTGGAAATACTGGAAAGGGATATCAAAAAATTAGAGAAAATAGATGCACCCTTCCCAAGAATTAGTTACGACGATGCTATAAAACTTCTCCAGAAGAACGGTTTTGAAATCCAATGGGGAGAGGATTTTGGTGCGCCTCAAGAAAGGTTCATTTCGCAGCAATTCGAGAAGCCAATTATAATACACAGGTTTCCAGCAAAGATGAAGGCATTTTACATGCAGCCAGATCCGGAAAATCCAGAGTTAACATTAGCAGCCGATGTTATAGCGCCAGAGGGGTATGGTGAAATAATAGGCGGAAGCCAGAGGATCAGCGACTTGAAATTGCTCGAGAAGAAGATCAAGGAATTCAAGCTGAAGAAGCAGGACTACGAATGGTACTTGGACTTAAGGAGGTATGGATCCATTCCGCATTCAGGGTTTGGGATGGGGTTGGAAAGGATTGTGATGTGGCTGTGCGGAATAGAAAACATCCGGGAAACCGCTCCATTTCCAAGAACAATGGGTAGGATGAAACCTTAATAAGTGCGTTTTATTAATTGTTTACTTTATGCTCCGGTAGCTCAGCGGTAGAGCAGTTGACTGTTAATCAAAAGGCCGTCGGTTCAAATCCGGCCCGGGGCGCTCCATCATTTAATAGCTCTTTTATCAATTCACCCCTCATAAATGGTCACAAAATTCTTAAAACCCCTCAAGAGAAAGAATATTAAGATATCTATGGTAGAAGGACTAACTGTATTAGAAAATCTAGCAAACTCTTTTATTACCCCGCTTCCAAACATATTAGGAGCATTAATCCTTTTGTTGATTGGAGTGGTAATAGGAAAAATAGTAGGTTCAGTGTTACTAAGAATACTCAAAAAATTCAAGGCAGACGGCTACTTTAAGCTTGAAAAAGGCCCTAAAGTAAGCGAAATTTTTTCAACATTAGTAAAATGGATTATCTATCTTGCGTTTATTTCAGCATCTTTGAACATCCTGGGGATACAGCCATTGACCCAATATTTTGAAAATTTAGTTGAATTTATAGTTGGCATCCTGGGAGGGACAATAATCATAGTAGTAGCATATCTAATAGCAAGATATTTCCAGAATCAGGTAAAAACAAGCAGGTCAGAGTATTCAAAAATAGTGTCGCAAATAATATTCTTCTTCATCATGGTAATAGCGATATCAATTGCATTTGACGTCGCCAATATACCAAACGACCTCATCAACATAATAATAATAATAGTGGTCGGAGCAGTAGGACTAGGAGTAGCAATAGCATTAGGATTTGGATTAAAGGATACAGTTGCTAGATTGGCAAAGAAGTATGAGAACAAGTTTTGATATTTTTTTCTTTTTCTTTTTTTTCTATAAGCTATTTTATTTGGTCTTCTAAATTATTAGTATGAAAGACACTGTCCTGAAAAGATCAAGAAAATCTTTTATCGTCAGCTATGCTTTTGCTTTGGCATTTGTATTGGCCATATTATTCCTTTATATCATAGAGATATTCCCTATTTTTGTGATTTATCTGCTATCCTTTCCGGCTGTCTACCTGTTTTTATTCCCTGAATACATAAAAGTTAGCAACAGTTACCTTATTAAGGATGAGAGCATCGAGGAAGTTGTTGGAATAGCAACCAAAAAAAAGAACATTGTTACATGGAATTTAGTCACAGGAGTTTCAATGAGCAAAGGCATATTAGGAACTTTGTTAAACTATGGGGATATTACCGTCAACAGCATGGCAGGAGAAAGGAACAATATTGTGATAAGGGGTGTAAATGAGCCAGAAAAAGTGCTTAGGCAAATCGAGAAAAAAATCGGAAAAAGGTTTGTGGAGTGACTCATAAAACTAATTATTCTTACTCTATAATAATAGACTTATGAAAATCTACCTGGAAAGCTACGGCTGCAGCGCCAACCAATCAGACTCGGAAATAATGCTCGGGATCCTGAAGCAAAAAGGCCACAAAATAGTCTCCTCACCAAAACAATCAGACATCAATATCCTCAACACATGCATAGTTAAGTCGCCGACCGAGAACAGGATGAAATTCAGGATAAAAGAACTCAGTGGGAAACCTCTTGTTGTTGCCGGGTGCATGTCAAGCTCAGAAAAAGAAATCATAGAAAACATAAACCCAAAAGCATCATTGATCGGGCCAGATTCCATTCATTCGATATGCGAAGCAGCAGAGAAGGCATTCAATGGAAAGAAGATTGTAGCAATAGATGCTATAAGAAAACCAAAAGTATGCCTGCCGAAAATCAGAAGGAACCCTGCCATCGACATAATCCAAATATCTACTGGATGCCTGGGGAATTGCTATTACTGCCAGACAAAATTTGCAAAAGGCCGATTATTTAGTTATCCTTCAAGCTTAATCACAAAGCAAGTGAAATCCGTATTAACCCAGGGTGTTAAGGAGTTTTGGCTGACTTCGCAAGATACAGGCTGCTACGGGAAGGATGCAAGTGAAAGCTTGCCAGAGCTGTTGAAAAAGGCAGCAGAAATTCCAGGAAAATTCCTTGTCAGAGTTGGAATGATGAACCCCAACCACACGAAAAAAATACTCAATGAACTGATAGAAGCATATAAGTCAGAAAAAATTTTCAAATTCATTCATATACCTGTCCAGTCAGGCTCGGATCGAATCCTCAAAAAAATGAACAGAAACTACACGATCAGTGATTTCAAACATATAATTGATGCATTCCGGAAGCAATTCCCGATGATCACATTGTCGACAGATATAATCGCGGGATATCCAGGAGAGACAGAAAAAGATTTTCAGCAAACTATTAACCTACTGAAAGAAGTTAAGCCGGATATTGTGAATATTTCAAAGTATTGGCCCCGCCCAAAAACAGAAGCGTCCCAGATGAAGCAGCTGAAAAGAGAAGCAATCAACAAGAGAACACAAAAACTGTCAATACTAGTAAAAGAAATTCAGTTCGAAAAAAATAAGCATTGGCTTGGTTGGGAAGGTGAAGTGTTGATAGATGAAAGAGGTAAAAAGGGGATGATTTCAAGGAACATTTTCTACAAACCGATTGTAACAAAAGGAAAGTTAGGATGTTTTAGAAAGGTTAGGATAAAAAACGCTTATGCTACTTATCTGAAAGGCTTCTAGAATTCTTCAAGATCTTCGTCTTCGTCCCAATCATCTTCAAACAATTGCCAATCTTCAAGATTTTCTAGCTCCTGCTCTTTGCCAAAGATTTTTTCTTCGGGCATACTCATCACTTAACGAACTATTTTTTAAATAATGACTATTTAATTTTATGGATAGTCAAAACTACATGAAGAATAAGCATTTAAATATTATCAGAAGCCTATTTTTTCTTCTTTGCTATTTTTTTTACTGTCTTTTTGGTTTCTGTTTTTTTACATCCGCAGCAGCAGCATTCCATAAATCTCACCTTGCAATAATTTGTGAAAATTAGTATATCAATTTTCCTGAAAGAAAACAAGGACTTAAGTTTAACATTGCTAAAAATAGTCATGAGTATTATTCCAGGGACTTATCTTCCAGAAATATTCAACATAAAAGCTGCTGCTGTTATTGGGTTGATTATTGTTGTTCTTGCCGTTGCTATAGCTATTGGCGGATCTAAATCCAGAGGAATTAGGAGAAAGCCTGAGTGATCATTTCGTTAAAATACGGTTTACTCTCATAAGCATTTTCTTTTTCTTGTCAACATCATAATACCCTTCTATTTTCCCAATCAGCTTTCCATCCTTGAAGAAGAGCAAACTCGGGAATTTTTTGACTCCATACTTTTTAAGGAATGCTTCATCTTCGGTTCCCATCTTTCTATACTTGATATCTAAGCCACGAAACAATTCTTTTATTGGAATGGAACTCACTAAACACTGGATTGAATCGTCATTAAATAGCTCTACTGCTGCTGGTTTTGTTGATTCTAATATTTCACGGGTAAAATTTTTTTCTGAAGTCAGGTAAGCAGGGTGTATTGGCTCTGCCCCATACCTATCCACGAATAAATCCGAGATCTTCCTAGGGTCTTCATCAATTTCTTTTTTTATTCTATCGTATTCTTCTTTTGTTTTGGCAACTTTTATCGCACCGACTGCGCATACATCCTGACACTTTCCGCAAAGAATGCATTTTGACTCGTCAACTGCGATTGCTTTATTTTTCGCATCCCAATGAAATGCTCCAGTAGGGCAAGCCTCTATGCCATAGCACTCTTGTGCGTTGTCGCAGATTTTGAAGTTGATTAGGACTGGAACCAGTACCACCTTGATTAATAATATGATTGAAATAATTTTAATACTTATTTTAGAAAGAATTAGACAAACGGCTCATTTTACTATCTTCAATGGAACCTTTTCAGAATCAACATTCATAGCTCTTTTTATTAATTCACTCTCAAGTATCAGTAATTTCTGAACTATTGGATTTTCATCATTCAGCACAAATAATGAAGCCTTCCCTATCTCTCTGGTTTTTTTGACTACCGAAAATTCCTCTATTTTCTTCCAGTATTTGAACAGCGAGACTCTTGAGATTCCTGTTTCTTTTATTATCTCCTCTTTTGTTGTGTCAAAAGGTCTTTTCTCGATCAGAAAGTCCAATATTCTGATAAGGGGATTGTCTCCGAAAAACTCCACAAAGACTGATTTTTCTTTCATGAACCTTTATTGTTTTTTTAAGTATATATATCATTACTTTAATAGTATGTTTTAATTTACTAATACTTTTTGACAAGAAACTTATCTATTAGAAACTGAATCTCATCCTTTCTCTCAATATTGAGGCTTACATGTTCTCCATAAGATGTAGGTTTTGATATAATCAGATTATCATTTTTCATCTCATCGACTAATTTCAAGACGTATTTTCTAATATCTTTCGGAAAGCCTTTTGCCAAGTTCAAAGTATCTGTGTGTTTTCCTCCCCAATATCTGTGTCGTGCCATTTTATCAAGAATCTTTCCTTTGATCTCATCATCTTCCATTATCATTTCAACCACCTACTCAACCTCATCTGCCTAACACCCGACAACTCGATGAATGGAGCAGCTCTCTTAACGATGACTCCAACTTGGCGGAAGCTGGGCATGGTTTTGAAAGGCCTTTTTTCGATTATTTTTTCAGCAGTTTTTAACCCGATTCCAGGAACCCTTAGCAATTCTTTTTGAGGCGCTTCATTAATATCAACCAACAAATCATTCTCTTTCGCAATGCTGAACTTAGGGTCTTCCTTAAGGTTTAGTCTATCATTGCCATCAAAGACGAATTCCTTAGACTTGAAACCATAGTCTCTGAGCAGGAACGAGCTCTGGTAAAGCCGGTATTCCCTCCATGGGTTTTCCGGTTTTTTGCCTTCAAGCGGAGTGTGATGAACAGGATCAAACCTAGAGTAGTAGACTCTCCTAGCATTCAGCTCTTGGTAAATATAGCCGCTTATTCTAACTATATCTTTGTCTGTCTCGTCTGACGCCCCAATAACCATTTGCGAATCTAATCCAGCCTTGCATTTGCCTTCTTTTTGCGCTTTCTTAACCTCTTCTGCAACCCATCTCAGTCTTTTTAGAATGTCTTCCTTGAAGCTGAGGAATAATTTCATATCCTCATAATGATCCTTATTTGGAAATTCTATGTTTATTCCAACCCTATCTGCGAGCTGAACGCCTTGTTTTATTAGGTCTCGGGAAGTGCCTGGCATTACTTTGAGGTGTATGTATTCTGTGAATCCCAGGTTGCGCATTTCTTGCACAGCTTCCAGTTGACTTTCAAAAGTTGAATCGGGGTCCTTATAAACAGAAGAAGAGAGGAAAACTCCCTCTATCTTCCTCATCTTCCACAATTTAACGGCAACATTGGCGAGTTCCTTAGGTTCCCATTTATCCCGGTGAACATATCTCTCCGCCCTGAAGGGACAGAATTTACAATCATTCATGCAATGGCTGGTCATCAGAGTTTTAAGCAGCGGCTTGCATTTATTACCCCCGCAGGATGCATGGAATATAGGCACTGTATGCTGGTCGTATGTTGATCCTAAGTTAAGCCTGCGGAACTTTTCTCTTTTTAAGGTCATCATAAAAAGCGGGGTTATTGCCCGCTGACTAGAATTAATTTTAGGGTATTATGTGTCTTTGGGAACCAATGTTGGAATGAATGCCTGAAAAAAGAAACTATAAGCTTCATTTTCAGTAAAATAAAGAATAATACTGGTTGAAATTTATCTATTAGGAACTACTACTCTGTAATATTTTGTTTCTCCTGCAGTAAGGCTTTTTCTCTCTATTTCTATAACATCCCAAGCTTTTGCACCCACAGCTACAACCGCAGGGTCTTTCAGATTAATCCGAGGTAAATCCTTGTATTTTACACCATACTTTTCGAACAGTTTTTTCTTTTCTTCCTCATTTAATATCCTATGTTTTGGAACTAATTCGTGTTTGAGAATATCAATCTCTTTCTTTTCCTCTGCCATATAACCACAACACTTAATTAGGTAATAATAAGCTTAAATGTTTTTATAGGGATTCTTTTCTTAGGTTATCAATCACCATTTTCATGGATATTATAAACTGTCGGAAATAATTATTGGCCGAAAAAAAGTAAGTATACTATAAGAATTTAAGTTTTATTTTTTAAAAGAACCCCATGAAAGACAATGTAATTAAACTCGAAACAAAAATGAAAGAAATGAAAGAATCCGAAGAGTTGTGGAAGATGTTGTTGAAGAAACATTAAGAGTGTATGGGGAGGAACCTCCTACTGTTTATGGTGCATCATCTCCTTATGGTTATGCCGAATATAATTAGTTGAAGGAATGAAATGACCTAATTTAAGTTTAAATTTTAAACAATTTTTTACAATTTCCCTCAATAACCATATCAATCTCACTAACAGTAACACCACGTAACTTAGACATCTCTTCAAGGACAAATGCAACATTCTGGGGAACATTTTGTTTACCAGGATAAGGAGAAAGAAATGGAGCGTCAGTCTCGGTAAGGAGCTGTTCAAGCGGATAGTTTTTAGCGATTTTCTTCGTATTTTTGCCTCTGAGTAGATTAGTGCCAACGGATATGAAATATCCTTGGTCGATGATTTTCTGCGCCAATGTCAGATTTCCCGCATAACAATGAAATACAACATTCTTAAGGCCTCTTTCTGCTACAATATCAAAGCATCTCTGTTCGGCTTTCCTTGTGTGAAGTATTACTGGGAGGTTAAGTTCTTCTGCAAGATCTAGCATCTTTTGAAAGATTTTTTCAAGCCTAGGCTGCTTTTCTGGCTCCGGATACCAATGGTAATCTAACCCTATCTCCCCTATTGCCAAAATATTGTTCTTGTGGTTTTTGACAAAAGAAATATACTCGTCTATCTGATCGTCGGTCATCTTGACTATGTCTATGGGATGCAGCCCTAAAGTCAGGAAAATAAACCCTTTGTGTTTTTTTGTGAGCTCTATCGCTTCTTTTGCATCCCCCGGATACCCGCAGTTGATTATCGCTGTCATTGATTTTCTCGCTTCCTGAATTACTTGCTCGTGCTTCTCCAGAAGGCCCTTATGCAATAAGTGGCAGTGAGTATCGATCATAGGAATAATCTGACAGTTTTAGAATTTATAAATTAAACTGATTCAAGATGAGTCAGATAAACACTGCCGTCTGTTATATTAAAATCAACCAAGCCCAATTCCTGCAATTTATAGAATGCATTTTGAAAACCTAAATCTCTTATTTGTCTTATATAAACAGTTTCTTCTGTATTCAAAAGTTGTCTATATAATTCCTCTTCCTTGGGACTCAGATCATATCCCAAAAGCGGATCAATCGGCAATTGAAATATCTGTTCTCTTCTTTTCTTTGCTCTTTCTTTTCTATCTCTGTTTAGTCTAGTTCCTTTACTCTGGTATTCTCTTTTAGTATACACCCCTTCTAAAATACCTAAATCACATATTCTAACCCATTTGCCATTATGAAAGACTTCAACATTTTCTTTAATAAGATCCTTTTTTATTCCAGAATAAAACCTGGCAACTATTCCAAAGTGATTAGAGTCTAACGGTATATCTAATTCATCTAACCTTTCTCTCACAAAACGTTCTAGCGTTTGAAGAAATGCTTTTTGGTATGATGTCGCAGAAATATCTTCAAAACACCTATAGCCGAAACGTATTATCTATCTTCTATTTCCATGTGGGTATAAAAGACAATTTCTTATATCTGAAATATGGACAGTGAATTTTGGCATTATATTAAATAATTTATTAAAAAGATTTTTAAACATATTTATTCATTCATTAATTATGGCCTACGAGGTCATTATAACCAAAAAAGCATCTGATGCTATATCAAGGCTTGGTTATCATACATTACCTGGAAGATATGAAAGTGGGTACAAAGGCAGAGAAGAAGGAATAATTGGAGCTGTTCTTGCAAGAGAATTTCGAATTCCAAGAGAATATATAGGCCTTGCAGTGACTCTTGTTCAAAATAATGACGGATATGCGAGAAAAATTAATTATAGAAGATCTGGTTTAGAAGCCAAACCAAGAGCAAAACCAAAACAATTAAGACTTGCATTAAGTCTCCCTCCAATTACTGATTGTGATAGTCATCTAACACGAGACGGAAAGAAAAAACGAAAAAAGTAAGTTAACCTTTATCTTTTCCCACTCCAAAAAATAGTTCATGACAACTCAACACGAAATCTCTGAAAGATGCTTGCATTTACCATCGTCCAATTTCGACAAGATAATGAAAATGGCTATAGAAAACAAAAATGTAATATCCCTTGGCCCAGGAGAGCCTGATTTTGTAACCCCAGAACATATAAAAGAAGCAGCGATAATTGCAATAGACAAAGGCTACACACATTATTCTCCCATAGGGGGAAGGGCAGAAACCAAAGAAGCTATCGCTAAGAAGCTGAAGAAAGACAATGGGATAGACGCCTCCCCTGAAGAGATTGTCGTGACTTGCGGCTCTCAGGAAGCCCTTTACCTCGCTACTCTAAGCTTGGTTGACCCAGGAGAAAAGATCATAGTCCCTGATCCAGGCTTTCTCGCCTATATACCAATGGTAGAGACGGTTTCAGCAACGCCGGTATCGCTTCCTTTAAGAGAAGAGAATGGCTTTGAATTCGACCCAGGCGAACTGGAAAGATTAATCGACCAAAGGACAAAAGTAATAATAATAAACTCACCGAGCAATCCAACAGGGGGGATACTGAAGAAAAAAACCCTCGAGAAGCTAGCGGATATTGCAATCCAACATGACCTTGTCATATTCTCAGATGAAGCATATGAAAAACTAGTCTACGACGGCAAGAAACATATAAGCATGGCCAGCCTGAACGGCATGAATGACCGTGTTTTGACATTCCAATCCTTCTCGAAGACCTATGCAATGGCAGGCTTCAGGATAGGCTACGTTGCAGGGCCGATAGACCTTATTAAGGCGATGACTCGATTGCACATCTACACAACCGTATCCGCGCCGACAGTTTCCCAGATAGCAGCGGTTGAGGCATTAAACGGAAGCCAAAAATGTGTGGAAGAGATGAGAAAAGAGTATGACAGAAGAAGAAAACTCATCACAAAAAGGCTGGAAGAAATGCCAAAAATCAGCTCCCTTAAGCCAGAAGGTGCGTTCTATGCATTCCCAAACATATCAAAACTAGGTATGTCATCAGTTGAGGCATCAAACTTCTTCCTGAAGAAGGCTAAAGTCCTTGTTGTTCCAGGCAGCGAGTTTGGGAGATGGGGAAAAGGTTATGTTAGAATGAGCTATGCCACTGCTTACGAAAAGATAGAAGAAGCTATGGACAGGATAGAAAGCGCTGTTAGGAAAAAATAATCAATAAACCTTTATCGCGTTGCAATCATCTTCTTCACATTTTTTAATGCAAAGGTCTTCTTCTAAATAATGACCAGATTCCTGAATAATACATCCACTAAAAATAACTAAAAAGGTAAAATTAGCTTTTCATATTAGTTATTTATAATATTTCTAATAAATGACCTTACTTAGTTGGTCTTTCATCCGATCTTGAATATAATAGACCGAAAGACCCATTTTCAGTTTGCAAATTTCCTTTTGCAACCATAAAATCTAATACATATTTAATATTTTCTTCAGTATAACTTTGATCCAAAGCAACGCGAATCC
>PFTQ01000059.1:0-872 GCA_002789635.1 Candidatus Aenigmarchaeota archaeon CG_4_9_14_3_um_filter_37_18
TGCCAGCAAGTGGTATGGTATGCTTGAGCCTAGATTATTTATGATCCACTCCAACAATTCCCGGTTGTATTCCCGGCTCTCGCCAATTTCAGGAACAATAAGATTTGAAACTTCTGTGAATACCCTGTGTTTTTTAAAGCTCTTCAGCGCATCAAAAATTGGCTGGACGCTTTCAACTTCCATGTATTTCTTATAAAATTCCGGATCGCCTGAAGCTTTGACATCAACAGTTACTG
This sequence comes from Candidatus Aenigmarchaeota archaeon CG_4_9_14_3_um_filter_37_18, assembly GCA_002789635.1. Lineage (GTDB taxonomy): Archaea > Aenigmatarchaeota > Aenigmatarchaeia > CG10238-14 > CG10238-14 > CG10238-14. The sequence continues at coordinate 237 of PFTQ01000059.1, forward strand.
CGTCAAGATATTTGCCTATTTTCTTGATAGCATCAGATGTCATATATCCATTTGTAACAAAAACTGTCTTGATGTTGTATCTTTTTGCAAGCCTGGCAACCTTGAAAGCGAATTCAAAATTAACTGTTGGCTCTGAGCATGTAAAAGAAATTATCTTCACTCCTTTTTTATTGGCTAGCTTTATTATTTCTTCTGGAGCGTATTTATCCCCCATTCCTGAAGTTTTCTGGCTTAAATCAGCATTCCTGCAGAATTTGCATTTCATGTTGCATCCAAAGGAAGAAAGGGAAAGTGTTTCAGAATCAGGATAGAAATGGAACATCGGCAGTTTTTCTATGCGGTGCTTGTCCATGAAAAGTATTTTGCCATAATTTTTTGAGTAAAGAACTCCTTTTTTATTTACCCTAACGCCGCAATATCCCGCATCTCCGTCAGAAATCAGGCATCTCCAAGCGCATAACTCGCATCTAACTTTCCCTGATTCCCTGGACCATAAAAAAGCTTCTTCCATTTAATCTTCCATATATATAGTGTTGCAAAGTAATAAAGGACTATCTCAAGCCCTGGTAGCTTAGTGGTAGAGCATCTGTCTCGTAAATCTTCGGGGCAACAGAAGGCCGTGGGTTCAACTCCCAT
>PFTQ01000059.1:886-22017 GCA_002789635.1 Candidatus Aenigmarchaeota archaeon CG_4_9_14_3_um_filter_37_18
GCCGTGGGTTCAACTCCCATCCAGGGCTTCTAATTCCCAACATCCAAAAAGTAAACAGAATCATAAGGCGTATGGTCAATGTACCCAACCATATCTTTATATTGGATGAACAAAGGGTCAACCGCAACCCATATTCCCTGAGTGTACTTGCTGCCAAAAATAACTGGATTAAAATAGAGGACTTTAACTGAACCCGAAGGAGACTTTATATTGTTCAAGCCTAATATCTCCTGCTCCTGGGAAATAAATTGGCTGGAATTTCCAGGATAATAAACAATTCCCATCAAATGGTCTGAATCCCCATCTCCATCTGTATCAACAAAAACCACGCCTGCGTCCAGGCCAACTGCTTCATAAAGGCTTGATGCCAGAATCCCAAAATCCTCGCAGTCCCCAGATTTCAAAGAAACAGTCTCGTTTGGGAATGCAATATACTCTTTGCCTAAAGGATCGCTGACATAATTTATATTGTCTTGAAGCCATTTGTGAATCTTCCAGATTTTCCAAATATCAGAGTTTGTGTTGACAGGCAGCTTATTTTGTATTTCCAGATTTAATTGGATGTTCGCATAATCAAGAGGCTTGTCCGATGGATTCTGCACAACTATGCACCAATAGTCGCTCCGCTTAATTTCCATGTTAAGGTTAATTCTATCCTTGATTTCTCTTTTTTCCTCATAGGTGAACGCCCTTCCAGCAAAGAAATTGTTGCAGTTGCTGTTGTCCAAAAGGTATAGCTCAATTGGCTCTGTGTTCATATCAGTGGTTATATTTCCTTTTATAACCGCAGACTTGCCCATGTAATATTGTATGTGAATGTATCCTTCAGGGTAGATTATATATTTTTTATTTACTGTCTCGTCAGTTTTTGGCGTATCCCCAACTATAGAAAGGGCTAAACTCCTTATCTCAGGGTCCACATTAACAAAGTTTTTGATTTGCCTGTAATTCTCAATTCTATATCTATCCATCCAATCCTGATTGCTAGTTGTATTTTCTTCGATCTGGCTATAATCCCCTAATCTCGAAAGCATATTTACAAAGAAAATTCCAGAAAAAATGATTATAGCTAAGAATGAAAGAACTGCAGCGAAAATGATAATCTTTGTTCCTCTTTCCATACAATCAATTTATTTTATTAGGATATATTAAATTCAGAATTCAACCCAGAAAGAATGAAGAACTATATAAAACCCGATACAAATCTTTATAAATGAAGAGAACTAATAATGGAAGGTCGACACTTCTTTTGGTGTAATTCTAATAAGGTGTTGTTTATGGCAAAGAAAAAAAAGGATGAAATGACCTTGATGAGAGAAAAAGCGTTGAATTCTGGTAGAATTGTCAATACCCAAAGGCCTATTGACCCAAAGATTAGATCCCAGCTCCTCAAAAATTATGGATTATTTGTCCGAAAGTATTCTGACTAAATTTGATACTTCTTCTCTTCATTGGAATTCTCTCTAGAGGTTTTTCTTTAAGTTTAAAAATATAAAAATATATGCAAAGAATTAGATTAAGGTGGTTGTTTGGAAGTTATATATCAAATTGAAAAATCCAATATTCAAAAAGCCAAGGATATGCTCTTAAAGGATGATATTGTCGGGAGAGCCAGTGTTCTGTTCAAAGACGGGAACCTATTAGGGTTTGAAAACAAATATTTCTGCTATATATCAGGGATAGAAGAAGCCTGCAGAAGGTCAGAAGAATTGATAAAGGGTCTAGGGAAAAAAATGGATGAAAAAACAAAAGAACAAATAATAAAAAGGATAAAAGATGAAGAGGATCAAGCTATGCAGGGTTTTGGGGGGATATTCGGCTGATTTAAGCACCAGTAGTCTAGCCTGGTTAGGATACAAGCTTGCCAAGTTTGCGGCACGGGTTCAAATCCCGTCTGGTGCACTCCTGGATTTTTGATCTAGGAAACAAACTTTTATTATAACAAAATTACAATATCTTTTGAGGATTATCATGCCTTTATTCCAAAGAAAAAAACCGGAAGAAAAACCGAAGACAAATATGGAAGAAATAAAGAGGCTTTTCGGTGAAAAAGGTAACTTGCCAAAATTAGAAGGCATGCCTGAAATTAAGAGGGAGGAAAAGCCAAAGATGCCTCCTGAAAAAAAGGAAGAAAAGCCTAAATTTGCTCCTTTGTTCATTAAAATCGACAGGTATAGCTTTGTGTTAAACCTTTTGAATGATCTGAAAGCGACAACAATGATGGTAAAGAATGCGATAGTTATGCAGAAAGAAATTGAGAAGCTAGCCGAAGAGAACAGAATGCTAATAGAGGATAATATAAATAAGATTGATGACAAATTGATGAGACTGGACTCGGAGTTCATCAGGCCTAAAGGGTTCAAGGAAGAACTTAAAATCAGGCGGGATAAACCAGGTTTAGATACCATTGTAGATGACCTTAAAACCCAAGTTGATGGCCTTAAGTCAGAGCTTGACAGCGTGAGTTAAAAATATCTTCTTTTCTGTTTATTATTAAGTATTAAGCAGGGGTAGCGAAGTGGTCAAACGCGATAGTATCATTGAGCGCTGATTTGATGATGTCGAAGCTCAAGATTGACCATGGGAAACCTATTCCCTTAGACTTTAATTAGGAGGATTGGGTTCGAGAGTTCGAATCTCTTCCCCTGCACTGCTGTTTCTGTTCGTATCAGCGACATGGTTTATTAGGGAAAATTCCAAGGATAATTTGTAATATTAATCCCATTTGACAGGTACATATGGACGTGGATACAGCTCCTTTATTTTGTGTTTTTCTATCTTAGGAAACACCCAACCCGTTTTTTGCTGTATGTACTGCATCAATATAATAGTAGTATCAGGCTTACCAAATTCCCTTATAATATGTCTACAAGTTCCGCATGGAGGAGTACTATGCTCTTGTATTTTTGGAACAGGGTCTGCCACAACCACAATTTTTACTTTAGCTTTGTAGGTTTCCTGCAAGATCATATTTGCTATTGCATGCCTTTCTGCACAAATGTTGCTGTGGGATAGGTTTGTCTCAAGGCAGGCACCGTCATATATCTTTCCGCTGTCTGACATAACAAAGGCGTACAGAGTATCTATTCCTCCTTTCGCTTTGCGTAGTTTATTGTATTTTACTACTGCTTCTTTTGCGTGGCTGATTATCCTTTCTTCGTCTTTAGCGAATGTTGCCATAGATTTTATCCCCACCTATAATTTATTTGGACAACTTCATATTAAAATGACCTCTATCCCTTTATATAACCTTCCCCAATTCAAAATTACTCTGACCTGAACCAACTCACTGAGGCAGGCCCCTGCATCAACTATACTTGTGCTTTATTCTCAGCAACTTTAGAATATTATTCTCTATCCATTTAAAAAATTCCTCAGTCTTGTTTTTTATCATCAGCCTCCGTCCAGAAACAAAAAGGACAGGGTATTTGATTCCTTCAAAAGCGTCTGAAACAACTCCAATTATCAGTTTCTGTTCAGAGACTTTTTTAACCCATTTGACCTCTTTGATCATCGGCAGCATTATAAATGATGACAAAAATCTTGCGGCTGAAGAGACCATGAGGATTAGAATGAAATTTGACCAAAACATAGACCCGAACCTAAGCAGAAATCCCCCAAAAGACGCTCCAAGAAATATCGCTATCCCGTTTAAAACATTGTAATAGGAGACGCATCTCACTCTCTTTGGAGGAGATACATTGTCAAAAATGAAATTGAATGTTGATATTTGAAAACCGGACCAAATAAAACCTGAAAATATCTGCACAAGTATCAAGTAAATGATATCGCTTGAAAAAATCCAAAGAATTGGTAGTAGAAACACTAAATATCCAGTCAATGAGATGATTTTTCTGTTCCCGAAAAAATCAGAATATTTGCCCCAAATAGAAATAAACAGGAAATTTGATACGAGACCTGCATTAACAACCAACATGTAAGTAAAATAATTCATCCCCAAGTCTTTCAGCATATAAACAACAAAATATGGGCCTGTTATATTAACGCTAAAAGTTATGAGAACAAGATATATCACGAGTTTCCCAAAGTTTGTCTTTGGCATTTTTGTTAAAAAGGCTGCAAAAGAGAATTTAGCCTCATCAGGAACTTCAAATATAGGCTCATCTACTCTTCTAAGATATGTCCAAGATATGAATTTAGCAAAGAACGAAATCCCAAAGACAACAACAAAACCTATGAATGGATTGTACCCAGCCGAAAAATAAAGTATTAATCCTGCAGTTACTCCAGAAAAGAAAAGACTTATTCCTTCTACCCTTCTTCTTTTACCAAAAAACTTCCCTTTGATCTTATCCGGAACTAGATCCCCAATCCAACTACTCCACGCAGGAGATCCCATCAAGCCACATATCCAATAAACACTCGCAAGAAGTATGAGTATTAGAATAGCATTAGAATCATAAAAAAACATTGAGCCTATGGGAATCCAAACCAGAGATTGGATCAGTGCGAAAATAAGAATCATTTTTTTTCTGCTTCCAATCGTTTCTGCGATTTTTGTGGAAAATAATTGCGATATCGAGCCAAGGAGTTGAGGAATAGAAGTCAGAAGTCCAATCTGAATATTAGTCGCACCAAGAACAATAGCATAAGGGCTAAGATATTTTTCGCCAGCACCCATCATCACTGAGTGCGCTGCCCCATCTTTAACAGAATACTCTAGATTCTTTTCAAGCTTATTCATAGGATCAACCACTGAATTAATTATTGTATTAGCCTGAAATAAATTCTTCTATTATTTTTTCCCTTGTTTTCTACTTTTAATACTTCTATTTTGCCAATTTCTGATATATTTTTAAGGTGTGTGCCCCCGCAAGCTTGCTGGTCCAATCCTTCTATTTCAACTATTCGTATAGTCTTTAAATCTTCAGGGACTAGAAGCTTGCTTGTCCTTATGAAATCAGGTATTTTGAATGCCTCTTCCCTTGGATAAAAGCTGATCTTTAAATTCCTTCCGCCTGCAATTATTTCATTTGCTTTCTTCTCCCATTCTTTGATTTTGCCTTTATCCAAATTTTCTAGGGTAAAGTCTATTCTTGACTTATCTAAATCTAACTGATTCCCGCTTGTAACTGCCCCAGTTTCATCAAAAATCACTCTTGAAAATACATGAGCTGCGGTATGCATTCTCATTAATTTGTATCTTCTATCCCAGTCTATTCTGCAGTGAACTTTATCCCCAGCTTTCAAACCTCCATTATCGACTTCATGGCTAACATCACCTGAGAATTTTCCAACATAAACTACTTTGTATTCATTTCCATTTTCTGTTTTCATTGTCCCTGTATCACAGGGCTGGCCGCCAGAATTAGGGTAGAATGCAGTTTGGTCGAGAACTATATATTTGCCGTTATCTTTTGCAACAGCAGCATCCCATTCTTTTAGATAGCAATCAGACAGATAAAGGATTTTTGACATTACTAAAGGTTGGTTATTATAAAATTTAAGTATAATCCTTATGTGATTCAAACATTATTTTTTTCTCGTGCTCTGTCATATCACGGTATTGTCCTAGTTTGAGACTTCCTAATTGAAGCCCGCCTATTGACATTCTCCTCAAGATAACTACAGAATGCCCTAAATGAGACATCATCTTCCTTATTATTCTGTTTCTTCCTTCATGAATTGTTATGTTGAATTCATTTTCAGCCAGAATTTCTATCTTTGCTGGATAGGTTTTTCTTCCTTCAATGGCTATCCCCCCTTCCAGTTTTTCAATATCTTTCTTCCTCAATTCATTATTTATTTTAACATAGTATGTTTTCTTTATCTCGAATCTTGGGTTTATAATTCTGCTGGCAAAATCCCCGTCATTAGTAATAATAAGAAGCCCCTCAGAATCTTTGTCTAATCTGCCTGCAGGAAAAACTCTTTCTTTTATTTTGATTAGATCGAGAATGGTTTTTTCTGCATGAGCATCTTTTAGGGTTGTGACGTAGCCTCTGGGTTTATTGAATATAATATATCTCCTTTTCTGGTATTCTATTCTATTTCCATCAAAAATTACTTCATCCTTTTCTGGATTTATTCTATCGCCGATTGATGCCACTTTTCCGTTAATTTTCACCAATCCTTTAGAAATTATTTCTTCGGCCTTTCTTCTGGAAGTTATTCCTGCATTTGAAAGAAACTTCTGCAATTTAATATTCATATAATTAAAAGGAAAAGGAAAAATAAAAAACTAAAGCAAAGCCATAATCAACTTGTTTTTATTCTTTGTCTTCCCACAGCTTAGGCAAATCTCTGTTATCGCTAAACCACGATTAAAACTAAATCCAAGATGCCCTTGGCAGTATTTGCAAATCATTCCAATCCCCCATAAATGAATTGCCATTCTATTTATTAACTGATTTTCGTGAACCGATAGAAATTTTTCAAAATCAATTTTTTATTCGGGGTTTTATTACATGGATTTCTGTTCATGGAAATTCTTATCAGCGTTACTACTGATGCTGATTTAGGTATAAATTCAGGGAATAGCAATAATTTATTATGGATCTGTTTTGCCCGAACTGTAAGACTAGAATAGATGAACTAATAGAATGCGATAATTGCCAGTCAATAGGATGCCCTAAGTGTATAAGAAAAAAGTCTGGCAAGTGGGTATGCCATAAATGCCCTGAACCTATTTCTGAGGAACCAAAGTACTATTATTCCCAGCCGCAAAAAGAGAAGAAAGATGAGGAAGTTAGCAATGCTTTTGCTGCTATGTTTGGTTAATCTTCCCTAAAAATCTGGGCTTGAAACTTGTAAATTTTTACCTGCCCGCTTCTCCAAATATCTGTTGGCAACCCAGCCTTATAACAAATATGCTCTAAAAACTTTTTTACGGCCAACTTATGTTCAGTTGCAACTTGAGGCAAAAGCAAACCAGAATTAAGCCCAAATTCTATTATCAGCCCGTCCTTGCCTATTTTTATTTTTTTCAAATATTCTTTAGGGTCTTCCACTTCTATTAATTCAGGCTTTGTTAGAACTGATATCTCAAATACAACTTTGCTCAGCTCATTCTTTGTTAATGGGGGAAATCTTGGATCATCAAAAGCTGCTGACACAGATGCTCTTTGGACAGCTTCACCTAAAGGATAAACAGGTAAAGGATAGCCTATGCAACCTCGGAGTTCTCCTTTTTTTGTATGAATACTCGCAAATACTCCCTGCTTCTCCCTGAATATGGATTCATTTATCACCAATTCTTTCATTAAAAAATATTTTTTAACTGTTTTTCTGGCCAGCTGAAGCAGTTCCTTTCCGTCATCTTCTGACAGCATAATAATTTTTTGGAAAAATAGAAAGAAAAAGATGTTATTTATTTACCAATCTTCATCTAATTCGGGATTATCATAATCCCAGTCATCATCATCAGCGTCCATGTCAAATTCAATATCATCTTCTGGCATTCTATCAAAAGTTTTTTATGAAAAGAAAATATTTAAAGATGTGCCTTATGCCAATTTGGCAGATAGAAAAACTAATTTTTAAAATAGCCGTTAAGATTAGAAACAATTTTAAAGCCGCAATAGAAACATTCCCCGCCTCTCCTCTTTAATTCTTCACGATCATTTGGTTTATTGCATCCAGGACACTTGATGTTCTTCCAATTTGACATGCTTTAATTTTGTTCTTTTGTATTTTTCTTATTTTGCATCTTTTCAGGTATAATTGGCGAGTATTCTTCAATAAATCTAATCTTTTCTAAACCATTAACCCATTTTGCAATCGTCTTTGATATCTCTTCCTTTACTTTCATCGGCAAGTCACTAGCAGAATCAGCAAAAATTTCAACCATGCCACCTTCTATTCTCACTTTCTCTTTGCCAGTAGGCCTATAGAAGAATTCAAGAATGGATTTTACCTTTTCTTGTTTGTCTGTAATATGTTTCTTAATCTCAAGATCATATTCCAATTCTTTCCCAGCTAAAGGGTGATTGAAATCTACTTTTACCCTGCCACCAGAAAAAGACAGGACTCGGCCTTGAAGGTTCTTGATATTGACAGGCATTCCTTGATAAGGAACCATATTTTGCTTTGTAAACTCTGATTCCGGTATTAATTTGATCAGCTTTTCGCTTCTGTCCCCAAAAGCCTTGTCCGGCTTAATAATCAAATGCTTCTTTTCGCCAATTTTCATCCCTTCAAATGCCTCTTCCAGACCTTTTATCAGGAATTTAGATCCAATTATAACAGGAAGGGGCCCATATTTTACTTGAGGGTTATAGACCCCCTCTTTTTTAGCTATTTCCTCGTTTGTAAGGTCAAAAATCAGGCCAGATTCCTTTATTCTGCCGACATAATCTATTCTTATAAAGTCCCCTTCTTTCATATTTAACAACCAATAACCATTATATGAGGCGGGCAAGATTAAATGTTTTTGCGGCCTTTACTATCAGAGGATAGTGTTACTACCACAAAGTATCGATAAGTATTTAAGTTTTCATTGTAACAAAATTAGCAAGGTGATAAAATGCTCTTTGGAAACGAAGAAAAGGATTGGAAAGAATTCCTTTGTGGAAATGCCCAAGTAGAGCTAGCTGAATTGATTGAAAGAGCAAAGCAACATAGATGTGCATATGAAAAGGCTGAGGACGTAAAAGTCGCTCAAGTATGGTGTGCACTGGCAGAAATGTCAAGACAAATTAAAAAAGTTGAAGAAAGAGTCGAGAAAACAGAAGTTGCTATGAAAGGAATTGCACAAATAGGAGAGATTGCAAAGAGACAAGCTCTATCAGACAGAGTTTCAGACATGCTTAAGGCAAAGAACAAGGATGAAAAGGAACAAGTTGAAAAAATTGTAGATGTATTGATGGAATTTTAGATTTTTTTTATTTTTAAAACATGCCGACTTAGGGATGAAGCGTGAAAAATATTTTTGCTATAATTAGGAAATGATTTATTTAATTCTCAAAAAAAGAAAAAGAGGGTTGGCAATCAAAGATTTTACCAGAGAAGGAGACGCTAATTATCTGTTGACCACAGCGGGTTTTGTCTCCATTTTTTCTCTTGATAATAATATAATTGATTGGCTAGTATAAATATCCTACCTTTATCCTACTTTATATGACATAAAAAGGATAAATTTAAGAAATCTTAAATCTATAATAGGAATATGAAAGAAAAAGTCTCAATAACAATAAACGAAAAAACCCTAAAAGAAATAGACTCATTAGTAAATGGCATTAGCATAAGGAATAGGTCGCAGGCAATAGAATTCCTTGCGGAAAAAACATTAGGTGAAAATAAGCCTGCAGTTATATTAGCTGGCGGGAGCGAAAAGAAGCTGAAAATATTCAATGGGGAATATAAGCCCACTGTAAAAATAAAAGACTCAACAATAGTGGAAATTGCTATCAAAAAATTAAGGGAAAGCGGCTTTAGGAATATTTTTATAATAGCCCAGCGCCCTATCCTGACCAGAATATTCAAGATAATAGGGAATGGGTCAAACTATGGGGTGAAAATAGAGTTTATTGAAGAAAAAGAAACTGTAGGGAGCGCAGATTCCCTTAGATTGCTGAAAGGCCAGATAAAGAAGAGTTTTCTTGTAGTTTACTGCGATGTTATTTTTGATCAAATAAATGTAAATGAACTCTGGAAAGAGCATACAAGGCAGAAATCGATAGCGACCCTGCTGATAGCCAGCACCCCAAATATCAAAAGCTATGTTGGGGTTGTTAAGATGGAAGGAAATCGAATAGTAGAATTCATGGAAAAGCCATCGAAAGCAGAATCAAATGTGTTTTTTTCTGGCATTTTCATTGCTGAGCCGGAGATTTTTGAATTCAGCGGATGCAGCCTGGAAAAAGATGTTTTCCCTAAATTAGTAAAGAAAGATCTCTTGAATGGGCATTTAAGCAGCAAGGAATACCTGCACATCCATAATAAAGAAGACCTAAAACTCGTCGAGAATAAGATCAGGTAGTATTTCTTCTTTTTTTTCTTCACATAATTTACATGTGTTTTCTCTTGAGTTTATGCAATTTAAGCAAACCCTGCTCCCGCAATGGACACATATCTGCAATGCATGGCTAATCTCGCCGCAGCTTTTGCATATTCCAGACAAAGGCATAAATAAATATTCTAATTATAACTTAATTATGTTTATGAATAAGTTGTTGGTATTCAGCATTTTATTATTAGTACTTCTTTCTGGGTGTACGGAGGAGAATATTCCTACAACAACCACTCAAATCGAGACAACAACAACTCAAACGGAAACGCCAACAACCCAGCCGCAGGTTACCACCACCTTAAGCACTACAACAACTGAAGCTCCTGGACCAACCACGACCACGATAATGTCAAAAGCGTGCAGATTCTTGAATTTCCAGATTAAATCCCATTCTTACAAAAATGAAACCCTGACCTTATATGTTGAAAATATAGGTTCTGGAGACATTGAAAGGTTTGATGTTAACCTTTACTTCAGCAATAGCACGTCAGTTGAAAGCTTCACCAATCAAAGCATCGCTTATCGCGAAGTGGAGAAGTATGTTCTGAATGTCGGTCCTGGATTGGATAATGTTACTGTTGTTGAGACTCAATGTGGAAAGAGTTATTTTGTGAATGTATGAGTCAATACATCATAAAATCCCTGAGTATTAAAGAGCTCATCCTATTCAGCTGCTCAGAGAAGTCGATTATATTAGCAAGATGCTCCCCCGATTTTCCATTCCTATCCTTCATCTCAAGCCTAAACTCGAATCTCCTCAGATAGAGATCAGTTGCCTTTTCTATATCTTTTTCTTTCAAAGCGGTTTTTATTGATTTCAGGTATTGCAGCCATTTCTTCAGGTATTTTTCCAGAGTTTTATTCAGCTTTTCGTCTTCTTCAAAGATTTTATAGTGGTATTTTTTCATTCCTTCAGTCATTTCTATGTTGATCAGATAGCTTCCGCCAACCAGTATTGTGCCTAGCATGTCCAGATATCTGATTATTCTCGAGATGATGAGTATCTCGCTTGTGGTTTTCTTGAGTTTGCTCAGGTACATGGAATCCTTTAAAGCCATGTTGCAGCATCTGTAAGCCAGGTTGTGGTTTCTGGTTGTAACTGAATCCCTGTCAAGGATTTTGTCGCCAGGCTGTTTGTTCTGTTCGATATGCGAGATTATATCAGTCGTTACTACAGAGATGAAAGAAAACATCTGGCTTATTATTTTATCCAAGTCAACATCTTCTGGCCTTAAAAGGTCTGTGAGTATTATCTGGTCTTTTTTCTGCTCTGTTACCTCCAAGCCAACAACCCTTTTGTGGATGATGTCTATGAAATCCATCTGTTCATCTGTTAGGTTGCCGACTAGGGTGATTATTTTGTAGCCGTCAAAGTATGCTTTCAGGATTTTGTAGTATATTTTATCTGGCGTGGCGTTATTGGTTATCGGAATTGTTGCTTCTTCTTCTATCCTTTTCATATCCCCAGGGACTATTGTTAAAACCCCATCACTGGTCTCTTCAAGCGTTAATTCTCTTTTTTTGTCGATATCAAATCTCCTTGACCAGGGTAGAGGCAAAGACACAACGTAAGTGGAACCGAACTTTATTGCCTTTCTTTTTATATAAAACCACCTTTATTATATATTTTATATCAAATATATATAAATATCAGTACTACTTCTTAGTGATTGGAGATGATGTATATGGGTAGAATTCGGGATTGGATTTATACCTTAGATGCAGGATTGGGAACATTATCCCAAGGAGTGAATTTAGGCGGATATATTGCCACAGAAGGTTTAAGAGACCCATACACATTAGCCAGAGAAGGATATCAATTTGGAAATAATGCTTATCAACTATATGGAAATTTGAGAAGAAATGGCGGGATTCAAGGAATAGCAGATGATCCTGGCCTCTACAGTACAAGAGCAATTTTAGGAAACACTATCAATGGGGTTACATCAGCAGCTGATTTAGCAAGAGTCCCAGAAAGATTTAGGCAAATAAGAGAAGAGAATAAAAATGATCCTAGTAGACTGAGAAGAGGATTAAGGTATGCTAGTCTGGGAGCTGGAGTTGTTAGTGATGCATTGAATGTTGCTGAAGCTGGGTTGAGATTGGGTAGGAGAGTGGAAATAGATATCTGATGATTTTAGCCAGTTTTATACTTTTAAAGTAAAACGAATTTCTAAATCATATCTTTGATTTTTGAAGAAATTTTTGTCTTTTTTGAAAGAGATATATTAACATTAGAGCTGGGATAATTATAGCTAAAAAACTTCCGTTAATCAAACTCCTTCCAATTCCAATTAATAAAATTCCAACACCTAAAAACCAACCCCATTTTTGGAAATTCCATAAACCAAAAGCAGTAACTAGACTTAAAAGTCCACTCAAAACTAAAATAATAATTGAAAAGGGGGTGAATGAAGTGTTAAGGTTTAATCTGGAAGATGCTAAATTAACTAATAAAGGAGAAACTAATGAGAAAAGACCGCTTAACACAAATAAAACAACTATAACAACCAAATCAGCATCTCTTTTTGGCATAAAAAATATTAAACAAAAGACTATTTAAAGGAATTCGAATAATTAAATGCATGGGTAATATCAATAAAGCAAAGAAATTGATGTTTATTGGATATCTAATTGCAATTTTTTCCCCTATCATATCCGTCATAGGGTTTTATTTATCATATTTTGGTTCTTTTGCTATTCCATTGATTTCTCTCTTTTTGGGAATGGCTATTGCTATAATTTTACAAACAAAAGAAGATCAAATAATAAAGAAAATGGGTAATAAACTAGTTGTGATTAATTGCTTGAGTTTTATCTGTTGCTATTTATTAATTTTTCTTGCTGCACTTTCAAACCATGAACTAATGGATAATTTTTTGAAGGTTCAATTAAAAAAAGATTTAGAGAAAAATCCGATAATCAAACAAAAATTGGTTTATTCTATTGGAGATTGTTATAAAGCCCAATTAAACGATTCCTACAATAAATACGATCTCAAAATACAAACTTTTGAAAGTAGTGTTACAAGAGATGCAATTAAATTAATTAAATTGGAGAATGTTTTCATATACCAAGATGACCAATTGATTCCAAAAGACGAATATTCTATGTTTTACACTTCAAGTGAGTTCGTATTATTAGAGGGTGAATTTATCATAAAAATGGAAATTCTATGCAAAGAAAAGAAATGTGTAGATAAAGCTGATCCCATTTCTTTTAAAATTGTAATAGAAGGTTTTGAAAAACCAATAGAAGTAGTTAATAAATGTAAAATTTGATTTATAATAAAATAATTTGGGTCCACCTTGATTCAAGTTAAAAAAATATCTTTTTATAGTTGATAGCCAATTTTACTCTATGAATAGATTAGTTATCCCTACTCTTTCAATAATTTCTTTAATACTGATCTCTGGATGTATATTTCAGAAAGAAAATAAAGATAAAATTGTTTTCCAAAAGGCAATGGAAACACTTGATGATAATTATTGTGATCAAATTCCGAGTGAAGTGGACCTTGATAAAGGATCGTTAATGGTAAAAGAAATAATAAAAACAGATGATGGGAGGTTAATTGTCAGTTTTAGTAAAGAAAGGTGCTATAGATATATTGCGGAGAGTAAAAATGATACTTCAATATGTGTCAAAATACCTCCTCATGCAAATATTATAAATGTTTGTATATTGGAAGTGGCAAAATTTAACAATAATATTGAAGCCTGTAATGATTTTGAAGGTATGGATAAACAAACGTATAAAGATATATGTTATTCTGATTTAGCAAAAATACGTAATGATTCAAATTTATGTGATAATATCATTACTAATGAATCAATTTTATCCAAATTCACATGCTTACAACAATTTAAAGAGGATTAGTTTTTAGATAAAGTTTGCTCTATACTGGAATTTCTCATCCAACCATTCTATTTTTACATCAAAATAATTGTAATATCCAGACATATGGATAACATTTTTATTTTTTATTTGTATTCGCACTACTTCAAATGTAAGCAGTCTATGGCAAGGTTGAAAATTACATTAGTCCCTCGAGATTAACTACTTAAATTCCACATTACAACACTAATCATGCTCAATTCAATAAAGCAACCGCTAACAGAAAACCCTATAAGTAAAAAAAGTAAAATATATTTTACTTAATAAAAAAAGTGATAATAATGGAAGTGGAAATAACTAGAATATCTCCAAAAGGTCAAGTAGTGATACCAACCCAAATAAGAAAAGATCTCAGTATAGAACCAGCTGACAAGTTTTTAGTGTTTGGAGAAAAGGACACAATAATATTCAAAAAACTAGAAAAATCTGTATTTGAAAAAAGTTTCAGAGAAATATCTGAACCTCTTAAGAAGGTTGTAAAAAAGGAAGGATTTAAAAGAAAGGATTTAGATAAAATAATTGAGGGTGTTAGAAAGAGATAAAATAATTGAAGCGAAGGAAAAATTGGATGTTGTGAAAGAAGACCCTGAAGATAATAAGTTCCTGGAATGTGCTCTAAAATGCGGGGCCGATTATATTATAAGTGGCGATAAACATCTGATAAAAATAAAAGAATATGTGAACATCCCAATTATTAGAACTTCTGAAATTTTAGAAATCATTAGGAGGAAAGAGACCAATCATGATCAAGCCAATCAAACAACTGCTAATAGAAAATCTTGAATTAACAAAGAAGGAATCTTCCCTACTTCCATCCAGCTACCAAAAAATAGGCAACATCGTCATCGTCAACATCAAAAAAGAATTATGGAAGTATGACAAAGAAATCGGCAAAGTAATCCTAGAAAATATCCCAAGCACAAGAACAGTCTGCAGGAGAACAGACTTCATAACCGGACAATTCAGGCAGCCAAACATCAAAATAATCGCAGGGAAAGACAGTATGGAAACCATCCACAAAGAAAACGAAATCTCTTATAAATTGGATGTCTCAAAAGTTATGTTCTCTAAAGGCAACTTAACCGAAAGAAAAAGGGTAATCTCACAAGTGAAAGAAGATGAGATTGTCGTGGATATGTTCGCAGGTATAGGCTACTTCTCACTGGGTTTAGGGAAGTTTTCAAAAGCAAAAAAGATCTATGCAATCGAAATCAACCCAGAATCCTACCACTACCTCTGGGAAAATATTAAACTTAACCAAATCGAAAATAAAGTCGTTCCAATTTTAGGCGACTGTAAAAAAGAATGTGTAAGTCTAGGAGAAAAGGCTGACAGGATTCTAATGGGATTGATACCATCGCCAAAGGATTATCTAGACGCTGCGATGAAGATCATCAAACCCAACGGAATAATCCACTACCACTCCATTCTAGGTGAAGATAAAATCCATGATAAGCTATTGTTTGAGATAAATGATGCTGCGGTCAAGTATGGAATGGAATTTAATCTGCTTTCATGGAAAAAAGTGAAATCTTACGCCCCGAAAATAGATCATGTTGTACTTGATGTCATCAATGCCAAAAATTTTAATAGAATTTAATGAAAAAAGTGTTATTTTATCATTAACATGATATTCAAGCAAGAATTCCATTAAACCCAATTTACCTACATGATATTTTTTTCAATTTTCTCTATTTCTTTTGGTATTTCCCTAAAGCTGTAAACGCGGCTATTGAGCTGAATATTATCAAATAACCCATGCTCAATACCATCCCAAATAAACCCAATAAAATGAACATCAGCATCCTTGGCAGCTTCATAATCAATTATATTATCCCCAATATAAACGCATTCCTCAGGCTTGATATTCAATTTCTGACATGCATAAAGTATTGGCTCACCGTTCGGTTTATGTTTCTCTGTATCATCTCCTGAAACTATTACATCAAAAAAATCCGTTAAACTATCATTTTTAAACCTAACCAAAATCCAGTCCCTGTGACCTCCACTAACAACACCTAAAATGAATTTTTTCTTTAATTTTTCAAGGGTTTCCCTAACTCTATCATTCAAAGGAAGGTAGTCTAATTTATCCCCAACCAATTTAAACCAAGCCTTTTTATATTCTTCAGAATCAACACCAGGCCATAATTGATCGATGATTTCGGTCCAAGACTTGCCAAAGAGTCTGAAAATTTCAATATCAGAAGGTATTCTAAGCCCCAATATTTGAGCGGTTTTTTTCTGATAATCTATTAACTCCTTATTGTCATCATAAATAACTCCATCAATATCAAAAATAACCGCTTTAATTTTCCTGTTATTCCTAATTAATGCCCCCTCGATAATTTTTATTGAATTCAATGAAATCACGGCAGAAATTCCTTCCTTTCCAGTTTTTCTGGCAGATAAGTATCACTCAAGAACTTTAATCCTTTTGAAGACAACGCTTCAATTTCTGCTTTGATCTTCTTGTCGAGCATCAGCTTGATTTCCTGCTGCCATTCTTTGTGGTGGAACCATGGATATTCTAGCAATTCCTTCGCCCTTTTTAAATCCCGGTCGTTTGCTCTAATAACTGATTTCTCGAGTTTGTAGTCTTTGATGTCTGATATAGTCAAGCCTATGAACCTAGCAGAAGGTGTTCCCAACTCATCAGAGGCATGAGCTAATGCCATTGAACCTGATTTTATCACTGAGTAGATGTACCAGCCGTAGCTGTCACTGTCAGTTAGTACATAAACAGGCAGCTTGTATTCATCTGACAACCTCTTTATTAATCGTCTAGTTCCCCTTGCTGCCTGGCCTCCTGTACCCATGAGAATGCAGTTGTACTTCTTCCAAAGCTTATCTTCATGGAGCCTTTCAAATCCTGCATTTTTCTCTATTACAAGCACAAAATCAGCGTCAACTTTTTCAAATTTTATATCCTCAACAACAGAAGGAATAGACCAACCGCCTGACCCAAGTTTAGACCAATTAATTGAATCTCCCCTGTCCTCAACTACAACATTCCCTACTACAACACCTTTACGGTCGGCTAGCAAATGCAACTGCTCCCTGAGAGTTTGCAAGGCAGTCTCTATGTCCACAATGAGCGGATCAGACTCTGCTTGCTCTTCAAAAGTATTCTCCTTTGAGCCGCCTATGCTATGCTTCAAATTATAGTACATGTCTCTGATAGATGCATGAATATTCTCGTCGACTATATCCTTGCAGAAAGAAGCTATGAGCAGGGTCTGCATAAACTTTCTGGCATGGCCTACATTAAAGAAATGCCTTTTGGATTTTTTATCCCCAAGGGTAAGCAGTTTGTTGGTTTCATCCCATTTTATATTGCTGAGCGAGCGGACAGGTATCTTCATGGACGGTTTTTTTTCTTCATTGATCTGTTCAACTATCTCCTTCCCCATCTGATACAATTTCTTCGATGTCGTCTCCCTCAAGTTCTGACTCAAACAATTTCACCTCAGTTACTTCTTTAGCCATTTTTTGGAGTTTAGCTTTAATAAGCTCTTGATTTTCCTTTGTTAATTTACCCAATGATTCTGCAACTTCAGGAATATACCTTTCAAATATTTTCTTTCTTTGCTGATGCATTTCAAATCTTCTTTTGCCAGATACATATTTTTGCATTCTTCTCCCTGCTTCCTGAAGGGCGAGCTTTATCTCTTTTATAATTATATTGTAAGATGCTATAGCCTGTTTGGATTCTGATGTGTATGGAACCCATGTTGATGCAAAATGAACCATGACAACGCCTGGGCCTGTAGGCATATTTTTCCCGCTTTGGTTAAATCCATATTTCTTCCAGTCTGTTCCTGCCACCGCCTTTGTAATTGCACAGTCACCAGCCTGATACATTAATGGGACACGGTTAGAAATACGCATTATATCCACAGCCCCTTCCTGCGGCAATTCTCCTCCATAGGCTATGCCAACCTCAACCTGGAACGGGCTCCCACGATAAACAGAAGGAGGGCGAGTGACTGACGAGAAAAA
Source organism: Candidatus Aenigmarchaeota archaeon CG_4_9_14_3_um_filter_37_18 (assembly GCA_002789635.1). Classification (GTDB taxonomy): domain Archaea; phylum Aenigmatarchaeota; class Aenigmatarchaeia; order CG10238-14; family CG10238-14; genus CG10238-14. The sequence continues at coordinate 18,756 of PFTQ01000059.1, forward strand.
CTCTGCCTTAATTTCTTTTTTTAAACCAGACAATATTAGTTCTTCTCCTAATGGGGATAAACAGTCAGTTGGTGGCCTTAGTAATTTAGCGTTTTTCATTGCCTTGAAGAGTTTCTCTGAATTATCTGCATCTATGCTTCTAGGGCTTACTCCAGGATTAACACCTGCCAATTTGCATATCTCATCAGCAGATATTCCGCCAACCCTTGAGAAATCATTTGTAAAGAAAGATTTAACAGTCCTTGAAGATGTTTCTTGGATCATTCTCCTGAATATTCCTAATTCTACACCGTAAGGATGAGGTTTGATCTCTTTTGGAAGCGGCGGGAGCTCCATTGCCCCTCTCTGGAATTCTACTCTCCCGCTAGGCCCGTCAAAAATTATCTCCGCGAATGGGTTGGCAATAGCAACCTGTTTTATGAATTCCCCCACGCCGCTCTTGCTCTCGACATACCTCCCCTCAATCTCCATCTCTATTTTTAGGCCATGCCAGACTCTCCCGTCTTCAATATACTGATGCGAGACTATTTTTGGCTCGTTTTTCTTGACGTCAATCATTAATTCATAGAACGAAGTTTTCCCGTTTCCAGTTGATGCTACGATTGATGTTGGCTTGCCTGTAGTCAATTGGGAATACATAACAGCCCCTTTCGTTCCAAGGCCCTGTTGTCCACGGCTTTGTAAATTTTTATAGAATTTCGACCCTACGAGCAGCTTTCCAAGAGTCTGTGGTATCCTGTTATCCATCATCCCAGGTCCATTATCCTTGAGCATTACCCTAAATCTGTCTGAAGTAGTTGATTTGACCTCCAGCCATATTCTCGGCAATATCCTAGCTTCTTCACAGGCATCAAGAGAATTGTCAACAAACTCCTTAACCACAGTTATCAAAGCCCTAGTAGGGTTGTCATACCCCAACAAATGCCTATTCTTTTCGAAAAATTCAGAAACTGATATTTCTTTATGCTCTTTAGCCATTTGCTCGGCGTTTTTTCCAGCTGGATCGTCTACCATTCTTTCACACCCGAATATTGACGTTCCAACCATTTATATAATGTGGAGTGGTTGCAGCCTTTTATTAACATCATTAAAGCCTCTTTTGACACACTTATTTTATTCCATTCCCCTAATATGCTTACTGTTTTTCCTTGGATTGAAAGCTTTGTTTCAGTGTATCTTTCTATCATTTTCTTGGTTTTGCCTCTAGTCCCTATTATTCTCCCTTTTACTACACCCATCCTATTTTGGGATTTTATTATATCAGTTAAATCTATTATCTCCAAGCCATAGCTATCGTCCAGAAGGGACAGCGCATCCTTGATTATAAAACCTCTTCCAAATGCCTTCAAAACTTGCTTAGCTTGATATACTTGGAATGATTCCCCCTCTATTTTTAAGTCGTCCCCTATAGTTATTTTTGTGTCTGTAAGATTTTCTAGGTGTTTCCTATCTTTATTATCTTTAATTAGGACTTTTTTCATCTTTTCTGGAATTTTAATGAAATCTATCATCTTATTTTATCCTCAAAAGCTTAATAAGGTCTTTATAGAGTTTTTCCGAATCAATTACACGAATATCTAATTTAGTAAAATAAGAATTTATATTTTCTATGTCCCTCCTCAATAGCTCCAAGAAAATGGAGCTTTTTGAGGTTGTAGAGTGGCTGAGATCTATGAATACCGGGCCGTTTTTAAAGAGAATATTATATGCACTTAGATCTCCATGCGCCAAACCAGCTTTGCTGAGTTTTTTCATATTTTCAACAACCATTTTGTAGATTTCTTTTGGGTTTTCTAGCCTTACATCAATCAATCTAGGCGCAACCGTGCTTTCATCTCCTATAAAGGACATTATCAAGATGTTATCTGATGAAGTGATGGGTTCAGGGCAATTAACCCCTGCTCTGGAAGCTGTCTGAAGGTTCTTGTACTCCCGCCTGCACCAAGTATAAATGAAGTCTCTTCTGTTTTTTGAGATTTTACCGAATCTAGGGTCTCCCAGGAGGTATTTGGAAATTTTCTTAAAATCCATAACTTGTGTTCTATATACTTTAATAATGACCCATTTCTTTTCTTGAGTCAAACCTGAGAAAACTACGCTTTCTTTCCCTTCCTTTATCAGGGATTGGATTTGGATTTGTTTTTTGTTCAAGAGCCTATAGAGCGACAGCCTTGTTTTTTCATCAAACACACCGCTGACTGATTTAAGGTCTTTAGTATAGTCAAGGGATCTTTTTCTTTTGTGAACCAATTAATCACCAATTATAAGTTGTCTAATGGACTTTTTATTTTGATCATGGTTGGAGAGGCGGTGTGCAAATAGATGAAGGTTGTTTCGGGGCTCTTATGGCCTAAGAGTGTTTGAACTTCTGATACGGAGTAGCCATCCTGAATTAAATGTGTGGCAAAACTGTGCCTTAGAGTATGGCAAGAGACTTTTTTCTTAATTTTTGAGGTTTTAGCCGCCAACTTTATTATCTCCTGAAGTGTTTTTGAGCTGTATTCTCCTCCCCTATTATTGGAAAAGACCAAGTCACCTACTTTTTTAGTTTCTACTAACTGAAGAAGTTCGCTCTTCAGAGAATCAGCTATAATGAAAAGTCTGTCTTTATTTCCTTTTCCTTTTCTCACCCATCCATAATTTTTATCTAGTTCCATGTCCCCAACCTTCAGATTTACAAGCTCGCTGACCCGAAGACCAGCTGAATACATAAACTGAACCATCAACTTATGGGTTGGATTGTGAATAGAATTGAGCAGGTTTTTGATTTCTTCCTTTTCCAAAAAAACAGGCAGTTTCTCTGGGATTTTGCTGTATTTGATGTCAATCCAAATTCTTTTGTCAAGGACGTCTTCGAAAAGGAATCTGATTGCCATGTGGTATACATTCATTGTGTTTCCTGCTTTTCCCTCTTCAGAGAGCGATTCTAGAAATAACCGAACATCTTTTTTACTTACTTTATCCAAGCCTTTACCTGAAAACCTGAGGAATTTGGTGACACAGTAAATATATGTTTTAATCGTCCTTTCGCTGTATCTTCTCCTTCGGCATTCCCTTCTTATCGCCTCATTCACATCAACTGGGATATAAACCATAAAAAGAATATGCACTTTTAGGCATATAAAAAGAATAAAATTTCTGCGATCGTCGGTTGAATTAAGTACTTTTAACGGCTAGGTAGCCCAAATTCTTCGAACTTCGTTAAAAGTCTGTTGCATTCAATTATTACTCGGATTTTGGATTTCAATGCGGGGATACCCCT
>PFTQ01000048.1 GCA_002789635.1 Candidatus Aenigmarchaeota archaeon CG_4_9_14_3_um_filter_37_18
CGAGGAGATGCTTGAAAGGATTAGGAAGATGAGAATAAAGATCGATATTTTGCTGCTAGACAGAGGACTGACAAAAAATTCAAAAACTATCGATTTGTTGGAAGAAAAGGGGATAGGATACCTTGGGTTGTGCATCAAGCATGAAAATGTCAAGGACATTCTTGTCAGAATGAAGGGAACATTTCTGAAAATAGAGGGTTTTACCATAGGCAAAGCAAAAACCACATTAGTGATAATCAAGGATGACAAAATTGACTGGGTTTTTGTAACCAATATCAACATAGGCTTGTTCAGGTATATCCAGATATACAAAAAAAGATGGGATATAGAAAACGGATTTCAAGTCTGTGACAGGGCAAACATAGATACAAAATCAGTGAAGGAGAAGGTTAGGTACTTCTTCTTTCTTTTTACACTGGTCCTATACAACCTTTGGAAATCAATGAAAATCCTAGTTCCATTCAAAAGGTTGGTAATTCTGCTTGCAGAATCTGAACACAAATTTGCTAGTTTGATAAGAGTCTCATGACAATGGTTTCCTGAAAGGGGATTTGTTTAGACTTGAAAGGGTACTAAAGCCTTGATTCACCGAGAAAAATTAACTGTTGATGAAAATTATCAGTAAGAGATGAGGAACAGTTCTGTATTGAATTAGTGAACATTATACCTTCGTCTTCAGTCCTCTATCCTAGGTGGTTCGGAGATTCTGAATCAATCCCCTCTCAAAAATCACCCCCGAAAAAACCTTCTAAAAACCCGAGAAAAACACCTACAAAAAAATCAGACTTATAAGACTAAAAACTATTTACCAAATCAAAAGTTATTTCTCCTTCGTCTTGAGCGGGATTTCAGATGTAGACTGGTCACCCCCCTGCACTATTCCAACAAAAGAATAGACTTTATTTCCTAGCCCCGGACCTATTTCTCGCGTAATAGTCAACAAAAGATATCAGCATCATAGGACATACAACAAGCCATAAAAAGAGGTTAGCGCCCAATTGAAATAGCCAGCCAAAGAAAGGAATGTATGAAAAAATAGCCCCGAAAAAACTAATCCCTGCAGAAATCGCAAAATAAATCAGCCACAAGGCGAACAAATTCAAATAATTCTTTTTTCCCGCATGCCATGCTTTTTTAAAGCAGCCGATTGGCGAGGCATCGTCAACTACCATAGCAGGCTGCATCAAAGACACTATAGGGATAAGAAGGAACAGAGCAAGAAACCCAAGGCCTAGGGTGAAAACGCCAATAATTATTACAGGGATAATAGAAATCAGGATAATGAGAAGCCATAAAAGCCCGGTTAATACCCATCTAAACCCAAGCCTCCCGGATACATTGAAAAGCGTTCTTAATTTAGTTTTGCCTCCTAAAGACTCGTATGCCATTCCAACCTGCCCTATGCTCAAATAAAGCGCGACTATAAATCCTATAATAACAAACACCGCCATGCCTAAAAACCCGACCATAACAGATCCGAGAAAGTTAGGGTTCCTAAACAACTGCGTAAAATACTGCCTTAAAATGGCTTCATCTGCTGTGTTAATTATCAAGCTCCAATCAACACTAGGCAAGACTGAGACAAAAAATACCATAAAACCCAAGAAGAAGAGCAGCCCAGGTATCAATCCCATAACTAATTCTGAAGCGATAAAGCTGAGATAATTCTTCTTATATATTTTCCAAGCCCTTGATATATATTCAGTTGCCATTTTATCAAATATAATTTCTCTCTTGCCTTTTAATAATTTATTAATCAATTCCTAAAGTAGTTGTGATTAAATGGATTTCGAGCTCTTGTCAATAGGATTATTCTTCGGGATAATTGCAGCCCTTATAATCATAGACAGAAAAAACATAGAGTTCGGATTGATGTTCATCAGGAGAACTGAAAGAGGCAGGGATAGGATAAAGAATTTTGCGAACAGCCACAAGAAATTCTTTAATATTTTCGGCAATGTTGCTGTAGTACTTGCAATCCTACTGTCTGTGTTTGGCTTCTTATATCTTCTGAGGTTTCAATCTGCTGTAAGGCTAGTCCTGCCGAAAGTCTTTCCTGGGGAAGTGAGCGCAGGCGTTGAGAAGGTTGTCTTCTTTGTGCCTCTCTGGTACTGGGTTATCGGGTTGTTTGTTATTCTAATACCGCACGAGCTTTTTCATGGGTTCTTGTTTGCGGTTGAAAAGATCAAGATCAAATCAACAGGCCTTATTCTCTTTCTTATATTTCCCGGTGGTTTTGTAGAGCCTGATGAAAAGCAATTTAAAAATAGCAGGCCTATCACAAGAATAAGGGTTGCCTCTGTTGGCAGTGTTGCAAACATTTGTGTGGGTATATTTTTGATTTTATTGGTTCTTCTCTGGAATTTTCTCGGATCGATTTTATACCAGGGAATTGGTGTGATTTTTGAGGGCACTATGCCTGACACGCCCGCTGCTGGTGTTGGCTTAAAAGGTATGATCACGGAAATAAACGGCCAAAGAATAAAGGATCTGGTAGATCTCTCTGATGTGATGAAAAAGGTTAATCCAGGCGAGGTTATAAGAGTTGCTACAACAGAGGGCGAATATGATATTAAAACTATTGAAAACCCTGATAATTCCTCTTATTCTTTTATAGGCATTTCCAGGGTTTCTACAAAATTGGAATACAAAAATGGGTTTAGCCCTCTAGGAGACCCATCCAAATCTCTAATAGTTTATTCCTGGGTTTCTGGCCTTCTAGGCTGGATTTTTATGCTTGATATCAGCATTGCTGTTGCAAATCTTCTTCCTTTCCTGCCTTTTGATGGAGGCGTTATTTGGGAGGGCATATTCGAGAAAATAACCAAAAAGAAAGATCTTGCGAAGAAGATGATAAAAGTGCTGTCGGCTGTGACTTATGCTTTGCTTGTGATCAACCTGATTGGATTGAAAGTGTTTGGCTGAACTATAATAATTGGTTTTGTTCTGGTGGTGGATTGGTCCCAAAAACGATTTTTTCTCCATCGGTCGGCAAATCTTCCAGATTGATGCCTAAAGTAAGGAGCATATTTTCAATAGATGTGCATCCTCCAACTCCTTGATCAGAATAAACATCTAAGAAATTACCATTCTCGCCCCACACTAACCACACTAAATATCCTTTCCTTAAAAATGTATTTTCACCGTAAGCAGGATTATATCTAA
>PFTQ01000057.1 GCA_002789635.1 Candidatus Aenigmarchaeota archaeon CG_4_9_14_3_um_filter_37_18
ACTGAGAAGGCTTTCGGAAGGCATGAAAAAAACAAAATATAAAAGAGAGGAAAAAGTCCTAGAAATCCTTAAAAAAAGCAAGGTTAGTGTTTATGACGGGGATGCTGTTCTTATAACTGAAGATCCTTTGAAAGTTGAGGATAAATTCAGAGTCAACCTAGGAAAGAACTGGGTTTATCTTGTAGAAAAAAACCAAATCCCAAAAAGTGGAGCAGGAATAGTGAGAAAGACTGAAGGCTGCACAACTATAATTATCGACTCTCCGGAAGAGATAGAAGAAGTTCCAGGAGTTGTGGCTTATTTAACTTCTGTTTTATCTGAGCAGGGCGTGAATGTATTTGAGTTCATATCTTGCTGGAAGTATACTATAATAGTTGTTCATAAAAGAGATTCTTTAAGGGCTTATGAACTCCTTTCTCAGATTTTGGGGTAGCCTATTCAAAGGCATATTTCTCTCTTTTTTTCGGATCATCGAAAACCACATCCTTCGGATCAAAACTTTCTGGATCGAATTTCCCTCCAATCCATTCAAGCATGTTTTTATGCTCCTTATGTTTTGGGTTCTTTATAATTTCCAGAAATTCTTCATACCCGCTTGGACCCCCGCAGTCTTCTGGCGGGCAAGACCTTTTCCCTTCAAGGCATATCGGGTATTTTGCATCGCTGTTTTTTGGAATAATCTTCTCTAATTTTATTTTGTGCTCCCATCCGTCACCAAAGTCATACAAATACCCCACGGTCTTAACCATGCTGAACCAATCTTTGATTTCCTCATTTCTTCCGTCCATAACGTCAGGACAATCCAGGTCTGGAATTCCTATGCTGCCATGAGCCTTTAACGAGCCCCCTGCCAATTCAAATTGATGCAGGTGATAGTCTTCCCATCCCATAGCATCTTGAATGGCTACATGAAGATCCCAAAAGCTGTAGTTTTCAGGCACTTGAATAACCCGCCAGACAGGAGGTTCAACCTCTTCAAGTGTTATCTTAAATTGGTAAATTTTGTTGAAGTCTTTTTTCATAGTTATCACCCTTTATTTGATATAATCTTTTTGTCCGTTCAAATATTAACATTTATTTTGTTTTTTTCATTCTGATATGATGAGAAGAAAGAAAAATACTGGTCTCCAATAGAAAACATAAAGCGGAGCTTATCGCTAAAATATTTGATTCCTTATAAAAACCAAAAGCAAACAATCCTATTAGCCCGAAAAGAAAGAAAGGAACTCTGATCAAGTAAATCATCAAAGGCGTTTTCTCAACTTTCTGAATCTTCTTTTTAGTTCCTAAAAACATCAGCAGAAATACAATCAATAGACCTCCAAAAATAAAGAGTTCCCCTGTTTTTTGGGGTAGAATACTTTCAAATGGTTTGATTAGAAACATAAAAAGAATGAAGTATGTGGCATAAGCAAGTGGTATAATGAAGAACCCTAACTTTTTCGAATAATTCCTCCAAAGATAACAGAAAGTGAATGCAACTAAAAGCCAGCCAATGAAATTGTTGCCAGGCACACCAAACCAACCAGCTGTAAGTCTATAACCTTGCCAAAACCAGAATCCTAATCTAATTGCAACTACATCAACCGACAAGTCTACCAACACCGCCAGCAAAGCATCAACAAAAGGCTTGGAAAACTCACTAAATGAGAAGGAATCAGTAATCCGCATGGAAGAATAAATTATCATAACCCACGAGAGAACAACAAATAACGGAACATGTCCCAACAGAATAAAACCCGGATTGTAATAATACCCTCCTACATTATTTCTTGAAAGAATAACATTCACATTCTCAAACAAAAGAGCATATAAAATCAGATAAAAAACTAATTTGAGGCTCTTCTTGTCCTTTTTCGTTAGGTATACAACAAACCCAATAAAAAGCAGAAAGATTGGGATTTCAACTGAAACAATCATAGGGATCATATTACATAAGGTTTTTAAATCCAACTATTTAATATTTCTGTGATGTCAAAGAGAGAAACCCCATAAAAGCTTATTCTAAGGAATTACTTAATCTGCTCTCTAAAATTTAGGAGGTTTTACTATGTCAAAAGTCGAGGATTTTCAATGGAAACCTGAGAGAAAGGTGTTTGGTTTAGTCGAAGATTTAGGCAGTTCTGGATTTCAGGGAATAGAGTTGAAAAAGGCGTCAGATTGTTTTGTTAAAATGAAAAGGGAAGGCGCAAAAATATATCTGACTTTCACATCAAATATGGCTACTTCTGGCCTCAGGGGTTTTTTCGCTCAACTCATAAAATTAGGAATGGCTAATGCCGTGATAACAACCGTAGGAAGTGTTGAGGAAGATATAATGAAAGCGATCGGCGAGGATTTCTACATAGGCAGATATTATAGCGATGATGTTGCGCTTCATGAAAAAGGAACTAACAGAGTAGGCAATCTCTTAATCAAGAATGAAAGCTACGAGAGATTTGAGGCTTGGATAAAAAGTGCGCTTGAAAAATTATACCAAAAAAAGAACAGATGGCCTGTCGTTGAACTGCTTAAAGAAATTGGTCTAATGTTGAAGGATGAAAATTCGATTCTATACCAGTGCTCGAAGAATAAAGTGCCAATATTCTGTCCCGCGATAACTGACGGGGCATTCGGCTTTCACTTGTTTTTATTTCAGCAAGACCACCCTGACTTTATGATAGATGTGGTTAAGGATTTTGCCGATTTAATCTACATTTCCAGCCACGACGATAAGAAAGGAATAATTGCTTTGGGTGGAGGCGTGTCGAAGCATCATGCCATTCTAGGAACACTTCTTAATGGGGGGGCAGAATACGCTGTTTATATGACAACGGCACATGAGCATTCTGGAAGCTTAAGCGGAGCGACAACAAGAGAAGCGAAAAGCTGGGGGAAGATCAAGGATGATGCTGATGCGGTCACAGTAATAGGTGATGTCAGCGTGTTTTTTCCAATGGCAATGTTTGCTGCATTAGACCAACTATCAAAAGAGGGATTATTGAATGGGTAAATCCAAATTTATCGTCAGTAAATCCAAAATTTTAGGGCAGTTTCAAAAACTGAAACAGCTTGGTTTAGAGGTTTCTTATAGTGTTAAAACCTTTCCTGAGATTTGTCAAATTCTTGAAGAAAATACAGATTCCTTCTTTAGCATACACATGTTCCAAACATTAAATTTTGTGAAAGACATGTCAAGAGTCTGGTTCATTGCTCAAGCTTGGGATAAAGAGTTGCTTGATAAGTTATTCGAAAAAGGGATTAGAAATTTTGTTGTTGATAATGAAGTGGACTTAGAAACCTTGTTAAAATATCTTGAGAAAAAAAATACTAAGGTAAATCTTCTTCTGCGAATGCGCTTGAAAGAGCATACAATCTACACAGGAAAATATTTCGTTTTTGGAATGTACTCTCATCAAATCAACAAGCTGATACCAGAGTTAAGAAAAAATAAGAGCATCAATAAGCTAGGGATACACTTCCACAGAAAAACCCAGAACACTAGTGAATGGAATATTAAGGACGAAATATCTGAGATGCTTGAAAAAGAAACTTTAGAGAACATAGATTTGTTTAACATAGGCGGGGGTTTGCCTGTCGAGTACAAAAACACAACCGATAGAAATCTACCGCATATATTTGAAAAGATAGTTGAGTTTAAAGAATGGCTGAAAAAAGAATACGATGCCACGACAATAATTGAGCCAGGAAGGTTTATTGCAGCACCATCCACTAGAATGGAGACCGAGATATTAGCGATACATGACAGTAATATCATAGTTGATGCTTCTGTTTACAATGGAGATACAGACACAATACTTGTTCCAATAAAACTTCTTGTTGAAGGGGAAGTTGATCAAGGAAATGATTATGTGATAAAAGGATGCACGCCTTGTTCTATGGACATTTTCCGATATCAAGTAAAATTGAAGAATCCGAAAGTTGGTGATAGAATAGTTTTTCTGAATGCTGGGGCTTATTGTTTCGCAACTGATTTCTGCAACCTGCCTAAATTGGATGTAGAATTTGTAGACTAAAATTTGTTTTTAAGGCATAAATCCATTAAATTTCAATAAATGCTTTATGATAATCCTTCATGGATTGTGGCTGAATAAACTTAAAGAGCCAAAATTTTTTATTTGGGGGGAATCTTCTGAAGAAAACCATAAATCACCCAAACATCTTTTTCAAGCAAAACAAAATAAATTAGAAGAAATACTATCTTCAATTCTTGAAGAATTCATAACATTGGGGTTTGAAAAAGCGAAAACTTCTCTGCTTCTTCCTACTCAAGACAAAAAACCGATCCCTTCATCAACTCTTTTGAATTTGAATCATGAATCAAGCTCGAAGAAGGAATTGAAAGAGTGGGAAATAGACGGGCTTAATTTGGATTCCATTCATGCAGCAATGTTTTTAATATCGGCCACTGATTCTCCAGATTTAATTCTGGGAGAAGATATAAAATTTTGGCAGAAATTTTCAAAATTCGGGTTCGAGCTTTTAGTAAGACAGAGGTTTTTTCCACATCTGATTCAAAAAGGGAAAGCATTTTCTGCGGCTTGGAAATATTTGATTGATGATGCTGACGATATTCGAAGAATGAATCTTTTTTCAGAATCCATGCCTCCGATATGCCGTTCATTTAAAAAATCTGATCAGTCAAAAAATATTTTATCCAGTTTTCTTTCAGAGCTTACTGATACTTTATCAAAAAAAAGCATTGCCGGTTTGGAGGAAAATATAACAGGCGGCTCAATAGATGAAACTTGGTTTCGCTCGCTTCACTCGGAAGAAGATATGCCTGTAGATATGAAGGAGACAGAAAATTTAACAAAAACACTCGATCAATGGGTATCAAGCATTTATTCCGATGAGGCAAATGCATTCAAATTATGCTTTAAACTAGACGCACCATCTTCTAATTCCGATATATGGAACCTTAATTACCTTCTTCAAGCAACTGATGATCCAAGCTTGATGGTTCCCCTAGATCAGGTTTGGAAAGAGAAGGGAAAGACCCTGAAAATCTTTAATAGAATTTTTGATAATCCATATGAGAAATTGCTTATAGAACTCGGGAAGGCTTCAAAACTTTTTCCTATCATCGACAGAAGCCTCAGAATGAAAATGCCTTCAAGATGCGATTTGAGCGTTCAGGAAGCCTATTCATTTCTATCAGAGAATTCATGGCTCTTAAAAGAAAGCGGCTATGGTGTTTTATTGCCTTCATTGAACCAACAATCTTCAAATATTGGAGTGAAAGTCGAGCTAAAACAGCCAAAAACTTCAGTTCAGGGGAACGGCTTGGGTTCAATAGTTGATTTCGGCTGGAAAGTTGCCATGGGAAATCAGGAACTGAGCGAGGAGGAGTTCATGAAAATAGCTTCTCTGAAAACCCCTCTTGTTAAAATTAGAGGCCAGTGGATTGAACTAAAAAAGGAAGAAATCGAAAACACTTTAAAACTTTTTGAAAGTTTCAACGGAAGAATAACAGTGAGAGACGCATTGAGAATCGCTTCTGGAGGAGACGGCATACTGCCTTTAACGAGTTTGAAGGCTTCTAGCTGGATAAATGAATTGATACAAGGGTTGTCCAAGAAAGAACTCCTGAAGGAGCTTACTCCCCCTTCAAATTTTAACGGATCTTTAAGACCTTATCAAACAAAGGGATTTTCTTGGCTCTATTTTCTTAGGAAATGGGGAATAGGAGCATGCTTAGCGGATGACATGGGTCTAGGTAAAACAATTCAATTTATTTCCCTTCTTCTAAAAAATTATGAGTCTTCTTCTAAAAAACCCAGTCTGCTTATCTGCCCGACATCGATAGTTGGCAATTGGCAGAAAGAGATTGATAAGTTTTCTCCTTCCCTGAAAATTCTTGTACACCACGGAACTGGAAGACTATCTGGAAAAGAATTCATTAAAAAAGCAAGCAAATACAATCTTGTCATAAGCACTTATTCCCTTATTCAGAGGGATATTGAAACATTAGAAAAGGTTGAGTGGGATACTGTATGCTTGGACGAGGCACAAAACATAAAAAATTTCTGGACCAAACAATCTCAAGCAGCAAGAAAACTTAAAGCAAATCACAAAATAGCCCTCACAGGAACGCCTATCGAAAACAGGCTTTCAGAATTATGGTCGATAATGGATTTCCTTAATCCAGATTATTTGGGGGGCTTTACTAATTTCAAAAAGAATTATATAGCTCCTATAGAACTCTATAAAGACAAAGAAAAAATCCAAAAACTCCAAAAAATGGTGCACCCGTTTATTTTAAGAAGACTCAAAACTGACAAAACCATTATTTCTGACCTCCCTGAAAAGATGGAAATCAAAACCTATTGCAACCTTACAAAAGAGCAGGCAACATTATACCAGGCTGTCGTCAATGATATGATAGGGGAGATAGATGATTCAGAGGGGATAGAAAGAAAAGGGCGTGTCCTTGCTGCTTTAACTAAATTAAAACAGGTCTGCAACCACCCAGCCCTCTTTCTGAAAGATAAAAGTAAAATTGAAGCCAGATCAGGAAAGCTTTCCCGCCTTGAAGAAATGCTAGAGGAAATTGTAGAAGTAGAGGATAAAGCCCTCATTTTTACGCAGTTTGCAGAAATGGGAAAAATGATAAAAGAATACCTTCAGCCTAAATTCTGCCAGGAGATTCTTTTCCTTCATGGAGGAGTTCCCAGAAAAAAGAGGGACGAAATGATCCAAAGGTTTCAGAAAGACAAAATCCCGCAAATATTTGTCCTTTCCCTTAAGGCAGGCGGTTTTGGGCTCAATTTAACAAGTGCAAATCATGTCTTTCATTTTGACAGATGGTGGAACCCGGCGGTTGAAAATCAGGCTACAGACCGTGTATTTAGGATAGGTCAGAAAAAAAATGTCGAGGTTCACAAATTCATTTCTGTTGGAACTCTTGAGGAGAAGATAGATAGCCTGATAGAGAGGAAGAAGTCATTGACTGAGAATATCATAGGTACAGGGGAAGCATGGCTGACTGAGATGAATACATCCGAACTGAAAAAAATATTTGAACTCAGGAAAGATGCGGTGGTCGAATGAGTTACTGGTATTACGAACCTTCGAGGCCAAGGGAAGTGAAGAACGGTCTTAAAGCTAGAAGCAAGAAAGGGGATATAGGGACTACATGGTGGTCAAAAAAATGGATAGGCCTCCTCGAATCTTTCAATTGGAGCAATAGGTTGGAGAGAGGAAGGAGGTATGCAAGAAAAGGGCAGGTGATCAACTTTAGATTATTGAATGGAACTATTAGAGCAAATGTCCAAGGCTCTGCTCCAAGACCATATGAAGTTGAAATTTCTATCAAGCCCATCAGAAAAAAGGAATGGGAAGGAGTCATAAATTCAATATCTTCTCAGTGTTTGTTCGTTGCAAAACTTTTGGCTGGCGAAATGCCTGAAGACATTGAAAGCGCATTCAGCAGTGCAAAAACAAGCCTGTTTCCTTCAAAAAATGAAATTAGGTCCAGATGCTCCTGCCCTGATAGCGCCAATCCATGCAAGCATATAGCAGCTGTTCATTACATCCTAGCCGAGGAATTTGATAGAAATCCTTTCATGATGTTTGAACTTCGCGGAATGGGGAAAGATGGCATCTTAACATATTTCAAAGGAAACGTTGAAAGCAGCACTCAAATCAATGAAACAAACGTTGATTCTAAAGGGCAAACAGAAGAAAAATTACCTCCATTGGAGAACTTTATTGATAATTTTTGGAGTCCATTAAAACCTTTGGACGGGATGGAATTTTCAGTGAAGCCCCCCATAGTCTCCGCAGCCGTTATTAAGCGACTTGGGGAGCCCCCTTTTTGGAGAATATCAAACACATTTATCAAGGATATGGAAAAGCGGTATGAGAGAATAGGGCAGATGGCAATCTCTGTTGCTCTTGGATCAGATAGATTAGGTAAGACAAGAAAAAAATGAAACCCTAACTGAACCACCATTCTCTCGGTTCTTTTGACTTATGCCTTACAACAGTTCTTTTCTTCAAAAACATCCACAATCTTTTCTGAGAGCTGGGTATACCACTTTGCTTCCATCCCTGCAAAAACTCCCCGCAAATTAAAGGCATATTACTGTCATTAATCCAAACAGTTCCAACTTCCAATCTTTTAGCCAGTTCCATTCCTTTCCTGTAGTCCTGAGTCCATATCGTTGCTCCTAAACCATATTTGGTGTCATTTGCTAGCTTGACAGCCTCGCCCTCATTCTTAACAATTCTAATCGGGCATACAGGACCAAAAGTCTCTTTTTTTGTAACTTCTAAATCATCTCTGTCAATCAGGAGAATAGTCGGCTCGTAAAAAAATCCTTCACCCTTGATTTTCTTTCCGCCTAAAAGAATTTTAGCGCCTTTTTTGACAGCATCTTTCACAACTCTGTCTACATTGTTTCTTGCATGTTCTCTGATTAAGGGTCCGACATCTTCTTTCGCATCAATTCTTTTGCAGAATTCAACAAACATTGGAATGAATTTTTCTGATATGCTTTTTGCGACATAAATTCTTTTGATCCTGATGCAGTTTTGTCCGCCATGTGTGAACGTCCCCCATGCTATTCCTCGAATGGTTTGTTCAATGTCAGCATCTGAGCATACTATAGTTGCATCATTTCCAGATAATTCAAGAATGAGTGGTTTTATTCCAGCATTTTTTACAATGTCCAATCCAGTATCAATTCCGCCCGTAAATACGATCGCATCAACATCTGATTTAACAATCTCTTTCCCAATTTCAGCTCCTCCGATAAGTGTGATAAAAACATTTTCAGGAACACCAGCTTCATGGACCATCCCAGAAATTTTCAGGCCAGTCATCGTGGCATATTCAGATGGTTTGTAAACAATAGAATTCCCTGTCAACAAAGCAGGAATAACAGTAATCATCGTCTGCCAGAAAGGATAATTCCAAATTCCTATGTGGCCGATGACCCCATGCGGAACAAATTCAACCTTTGTTTGTGTGTTAGGCTGTATTTCTGGGTTAATTGGAAAGTCAATTGGACTGACTTTCTTGTATTCTTCAATGTAATAGTCAAACCCGTCGAGGACATCAAGATAAACAGCTTCTATATCTGCTTTTGGAAACCCGCCTTCTTTGCGGACTAGTTCTATAATCACATTCTTTTCTCTTTCACAGATTTTTTTCAGCCTTTTGATCGCTTCTATCTTTCTTCCGGTTTTTTGTCAGCCCAATTCCTTTGCGCAATCTTCGATCTTTTGACTGCATCATGAACATCTTTCTTTTTGCAGTTGCTGAATATTTTGATTATTTTTCCTGTTCTTGGATTTATTGACTGAATCATAAAAAAGTATGTATTTTCACCGTTAAATTCATTGGCTCTCAAAAATGAGACAAAATTCCCTCAAGCCCTAATCTCAACAACATCCTTGTCAGCAAGAGCATGACCCACCCAGTTAAAATATTAGAAGGATTGTATCTCATACCTGAAACTATGGCAGAAATCAATTGGTACCACTGGTATCAATACATTTAAATACTATTGATACTAATAGTATCAACATGGACATTTCATTGATCCTTGAAAAAAATTCATGGAGAAGAAATAGGGATGAAATAAAGAATGATGAGAATATAAAGGAAGTGTTCTCTAGAAAACACAAGATTCTATATTCTTTCGTTGACAAAGAGAATTTGATAATTATCGGTCCAAGAAGAGTTGGAAAAACAACATATTTCAAGCTCCTAATTTACGACCTGCTTATAAACAAAAACATTAACCCTGAAGATGTCCTCTATATCTCATGTGAAATCCTGAAGGATAAAACGGATATAATTGAAGTGTTGAGATTCATCAAATCAAAATATGTGTTTCTAGATGAGATAACATTTGTAGATGGCTGGGAACAGGCAATAAAGTTTGCCCTTGATCAGGAGTTATTGAAAGGAAGGATTTTGTACATCACTGGTTCATCTACAGCTTTTTTAAGAAAAGAAACATTTCCTGGGAGAAAAATAAAAATTATCCCATTTGCTCCGCTAGACTTTTTCAGGTTCTCAAAAATTTTTGGAACAGATGAGCTTGCTAAAAAGTTGGAAAAATTCAAGACCATAGAAGATCTTTTGCCTTATTATCATGAGATATTTGATCTATTTTTGAAATACATGGAGTGCGGAGGATTTCCAAAACCTGCTTTGCAGCTGATCGAAGAAGGGAGGATAAAGGAGGAAAACTACGATGAAATATACTCATGGTTCAGGGGCGACATCCTTAAACTTGGCAGGAGCGAGGAGATTTCAAAAGCGCTTATTTCAAGAGTTTTGGAGACTTTAACTACTCTAGTCGCATACAATTCAATAGGCAATTACATAGGTGTTTCACATAGAATAGTCAGGGAATATATAGAAGAGCTGAAAAATCTAATGTACGCAGATTTTTGCTACCAGATAGACCTGCAAAAAAAACTCCCAATTTTCAGAAAAGAAAAAAAAATATATTTCACAGATCCGTTTGTTGTGAGGACATTCGAAAAAAAAATTATTGGAAGGAGAGTTATAGATGAATCAAAAATGGCTGAAATGATAGCCTTCAATACACTTAAATCCATAAACAAAGAAGTTTTTGTAATCAAGGACAACGGAGAAACCGATTTCTGGGTTGATAGCAAAAGATTCGAAGTAAAATGGGCAGAAAAAACTTCATCAAGGAAAAACACGACAATTTTAAGCAAAAAAGATTACAATCCAAACACATCTGTTTTTCAGCTGCCGATTTTCATCCTAAATTATCTAAAAAAGAACGTGTATAACACCAAAGATTAGTTCCTGTTTTTTCCCTCAAGCCCTAATCTCAACAATATCCTTGTCAGCAAGAGCATGCTTGAGGCCAACAGTGGCTCCGTTGAACTTGACAGACTTCCCCCAGATTTTGGCATAGCGAAAATGCTTCAGAAAACTCTTATGAACTTCCTGAACAACATCCTTGACTTTTGCCTTAGACTTGAAAATAATAGGCTTATCTTCGGCTTTTTTCCCGGGAGTTTTTGTGTAGACTCTTATCTTGCCGAGATTGTCCCAGATTTGCCTCTTCAGCTTCTCTATGTTGATCTCCTGCTTTGTCATCACATAAGATTTCTTTGTCTTGATCATCCTCCTAGCCAGAATATCATCAATCTCTCTCCTCTGCTTTTCTAAGCCTTGGTTGACATCAAGAAGAATCAGGATCAAATCCGAATTATGCACTATGCTCATAACTTCAGGCTCGAATGTGGATGGTATCTCGACTATCTGCACCCAGACATCCTCATACCTCATCATCCCGAATTCCGGCTTGGTTGTAGTGTATTCATAAGAAGCAATATCAGCATCCACGCCTGTCAACTCCTTGAGCAATGTACTTTTTCCTGAGTTCGTTACTCCAATCAAGCATACCTGCCCAGCACCTTCTTTCTTGACAATCCACTTAGGTCTTTGGCCAGATTTTTTAGGTTTTTCTTCTTTTAGTTTTGCAAGCTTTTTCCTGAGTTGGGCATGAACAGTCTCAGATGATTTATGCTTGGGAAGAAGCCTTATCATCTCTTCCAAACAAGCAATCTTATCTTCTCGGGTTTTTGCGCTGGTAAACTTTTCCTCTGCCTTGTAATACTCTATAGAAGCGTTAACCGGCATTTTCATCCCTCATGAACAATTTGCAGGCTGTGATATGGCTGCAATCCGTAAGTTTCAGAGCGAAAAACCTGCAGTCGCAGCTCCAGCTATCCTTGATTTTATCATAAGTAACTTGCCGATTTTCTTCATCGTTCAAAACAGTAAAATGAATTCTTTTTGTCGCGTCTACTTCTTTCTTTACTTTCCCATTTTTGAACAGCCAGTAGCCCTTTCTTCTAGTTTTCCAAGAAATATCTTGCATGTCTTGTATTTAAAAATAGAAAGATTTAATTCTT
>PFTQ01000041.1 GCA_002789635.1 Candidatus Aenigmarchaeota archaeon CG_4_9_14_3_um_filter_37_18
AACCAGGGAAAATACAAACAGGATTAATGCACAGAAAAAATTTAGATGCAAATTCAGGGATTCTGTTCGTCTTTGAAAAGCAAGAACCAGTTTCTTTCTGGATGAAAAACACGCTAATCTCGCTTGATATGATATTCATTTTTGAAAACGGGACAATAAGCGAAGTGAAAACAAATGTTCAGCCCTGCCATGAAGACCCATGTCCAACCTATCCTTCAAACAACCCGAGTAAGTATGTTATTGAAGTGAATGCTGAATTCTGTGAGAAGAATGGCGTCAATGCTGGAGATAGGGTTAATTTTGAAGTACTAAACAGTAGATCCTAAAGTAAACGCTTATCCTGACTAAATCCTAAAATTTGACTATCTTAGAAGAAATTAAAAATTAAAAGGAGGTGCAAATTGTGTTAGATATGTAGATTTTACCACCAGTTTGAGTGAGCGTAGCGAACGGAAACTGGTGGCACCATGACGTTATCGTTGCCAAGAACCCTTATTCTATCGTAAAACAAAGAAAAAATAGGGAGGAATTTTCCCTATCAACTAACTCCAATTAGTATTAGGTTTCTCTTCCTTAAAAAGATGAGGTGTAATTTTCTTTCATCAAGTTTGGTTTTCTTCAGTAATTTTAGGTCTATCTGAAAAATGGATGTATTCATCATCTTATAAACGATTGAAAAAATCTTCCATTTCTTCAAAAGTTCTTCTTGCGTATTCTTCGTCAAAAAAATAACTAGTCAATATACATAAACCTTTAGTTCTTTCGTCCACTACAAGATCATGAGTATTAGTTAAATATGAAAGTTCTTGATATGTAAGTTTCCTAGGAACTGCGAATTGCCAAGTCTGTTCTAAATATAACACAAAAATAAATTGATGATTAAACTTAAATTTTCATTTCTTTCCCTAAAATAGAAAATTTCGGTTTTCCCTATATGATGTTAAAATAATGGACAAAAATATAAAATCTACCTAGTTTCATCACTTAGATATAGTCGAATAAATTCTGGATTGAACGTATACTCATGAGATTTTTTATTGTCTGCTAAAGGTCTTGCCATCAAATATCCAGAATTATGAGCGCTTATCCACCAGTTTGAAGTTGTTTTACTTCGTTTATTTCTTTCTGGCCCCCCAGGAACTTGATTTATCCATTTATTTCCATAGACTCGAGCATCTGATGCAGTAAAGGTTTGTTTATTTTCATCAGCTAAAACTCCATGAACAAATACCAATAACCCTAAAAAATTCCCATAAGGGCTTTTAATAACATCTTTAACATTCCAGCCAGACATAAGAAAAAGATTTTTTTGCAAAGTTAAATATTCTTTGCTTTCTCAATTCAGATCCTTTCTTTTGCCAGAGTTCTTGGTGAATAAATTTATAAACTCCAATCCTATTATTAACAGCGGACCTGTAGCAGAGCTTGGATAATGCGCCTCGCTTCGGATCACTGGAGAGGTAACGAGGAGATCCTGGGTTCAAATCCCAGCGGGTCCATAAGTTTCAACTTCCGCCTGCGGCGTTGCCCATTAGGGGCGAAAAAAAGATGTCTAAAAGGGTTTAGATAAGCGAGCGTTGAGTTTAAAAAAATTAACTCCCATTTAATCTTTATGAATTTACGAACAGCATTTGTAGGTCTTCACAATTCAGGAGTCTTCACAATTCAGGATATAGAAAACATATGATAGGACTTTTACAGTCGAAAGGTTATGATGTCACAGCTGTAGAAGTTCCAGAAAGAGAAATCCTAGATGAAACACTAAGACAATTAAAAATACGAATAGAAACAGAGAGATTACCTGATATGGTTTTAATAGATTTAAACCTTAGTCGACCTGAACAAGAAACTTATAATCCTGCAGCACAAGTCCAAGATTTATTACGACCTTATATTGATTCTGGAGCAACTAAATTAATACCTATAACTGGATTAGGGGGGAGTTGGGTGAGAAAGGCTAAAAGAGCTGGTATAATGAATGTAATGGATAAAATGGACCCTATTTCTGATTATTTGTAAGTTGTAGTTGATCTATCTGCAATTGTCTAACAAACCGGTTCTGTCGTAGATTCAAGTCATAGAATTACTGTCGAATGAGGATGATAGTAACTTGTTCCGTCATAACTGGATTTTTTGTCCATGAAGATTATATCCAATTGTTTTTTCAGATGGAACTATGGCGAGTTGGAAACAGACCACATTATAGAAAAGCAACTGCACAAATAGGGATTATATAAACTCTTCAACTTCCGCCTGCGGCGTGTGCGGAGCACAAAATAATCTTTATAAGTCTTCCTCTCCATCTATTATAAGCTAAATCAAGAGGTGTAGCGAATGGCTAAGCGCACCGGACCTACAAATCCGTTGTTAAGACAACTAGTGAAAAACCTAAAAAAACAATCATTTGAGCACAAATCTAAGTTCCTTAAAGATATTTCTGATAAGCTTAACAAGCCTAGGCGGCAAAGGATAGAAGTGAATTTAAGCCATATCGAAAGGCAGGCAAAAAAAGGCGAAACTATCGTAGTTCCAGGTGTGGTCATGGGTTTTGGCGAGTTGTCCAAGCCTTTAACAATATCAGCATGGAGATTTACTGGATCTGCGAAAGAAAAGATTGAAAGCTCCAAAGGCAAAGCCTTAACAATAGAAGAGCTGGCGAAAGACAACCCAAAGGGAAATAAAACAAGGATTATATGTTGATGATTATGAAAGTCTACGATGCAACTGACCAGATATTAGGGAGATTGTCTACTCATGTTGCTAAAGACCTGCTCAAGGGAGAAAATGTTTTTGTTGTAAATTGCGAGAAAGCAAGGCTATCAGGCAACCCTACTGTGACAAAGGAAAAATACCTTAAAAAAAGGCAGAGAGGCGATCCAAGACACGGTCCGTATTTTCCAAGAATGCCTGACGGAGTAGTGATGAGGTCAATAAGGGGAATGCTTCCGACAAAATTCCAAAAAGGCCAAAAAGCCTTAAGAAGGCTAAAAGTCCTTGCAGGCCTGCCAAAGGAATTCGAGAAACAGGAATTAATCCATCTAGAAGATGCAGATGTTAATAGGTTAAAATGCAAAAGCATTAGCGTTGAAGAATTATCACTATGGTTAGGGGCTCCAAAGAGATGGTGAGATGGCTGAAGAAAAAAAACCGAAAATAGTGCTGGGGACAGGAAAAAGGAAGACATCAGTAGCTAGAACCTCGATAAAAGAAGGCTCAGGAAAAGTCACAATTAATGATGTTCCTATAGACTTATACCAACCTGAATATGCTCGTCTAAAAATCAGGGAAGCATTGCTTTTGGCAGGGGATTTAGCAAAGAAAGTAGACATCAAGGTCAAAGCCAGAGGCGGCGGCACAGTCTCACAGTCCGATGCCATAAGGCAGAGCATAGCAAAAGGCCTGGTAGAGTTTTTTAAAGATGAAAACCTAAAGAAAGCTTACCAAGAATATGACAGGAATTTTTTGGTGTATGATTATAGAAGGACAGAGCCCCATAAGCCATCACGTTCAAGGAAAGGGGCAAGGCGACATAAGCAAAGGTCAAAGAGGTAATTAAATGATTATTCCAGTCAGATGTTTTTCATGCGGCAAGGTTGTAGGCCACTTATGGGAAGACTTCAACAAAAGAACAGAAAACGGAGAAGACCCGAAAAGCGTTTTAGACAGCTTGGGTTTGAATAGATACTGCTGCAGGTCTTTGTTTGTGGGTCATGTTGATTTGATTAAACAGATTAGCCAGTTTCAGCCTTAAAATGGGGTGATTATATTTCGGTATGGCCAGAAGGTAAATTGACGCGGTTTGAGGTGGCAAGAATAATTGGGGCAAGGTCATTGCAGATATCCCTAGGCGCGCCTCTGCTGATAAAAGAGCCTGAAGGCGAGTTCAATCCGATAAAAATTGCCCAAGAAGAATTCAAAGAAATTAAAGTCCCGATGACTATCAAGAGGACAATGCCTTCAGGCGAGAAAGTTGTAATTGACATTAAAGTCGGGGTTAAGCAATGGCTGAATAAGCACAGCGGCGGAATAATCTAAAAGCTTGATTATTGTTTTTGACTAAGAATGTAATTTTATTTGCTCCAGGTGAAAGCTAATATTGAGATTTTGATATTATCTAGTAATCTTCTGCTGCTTCACTATTTCGTACAATTCTCTTGCTTTCTTGTCTTTCTCGAAGTGTTCCCTGACCGGCTTAATTAATTTGTCAATATATTCTGCAGCTGCGTTCTTGAGATCAACAGGGTGCAGCTCCCCTTTGATAAAACTGGCTTCCAGATCCTTCTGATTAAAAAATTCAATATCGCCTCCAAATTTCGACGGCCTCTCTACTTTCATTTTTTGGAAGCTCGGAAAAATTATATATTTAGAATATTCTATAATTGGATTCTCTTTGACTTGTTTTTCCGGGCAGTAAGCTTTGCTGATCTTTTTCTTTATTTCTTCTCTCGAGTCATTCATAAAAACAGCTGTTTCTGGTTTTGATTTTGACATCTTCATTTCTATAGCCCTTTCTATTGGATCATTGTGGTCTGTTGAAGGGCTGCTTAAACCCATGAGCATATGGTGGCTGACAACCACCGGCTTCCAAAAGCCTAATTTAGGGCCAAGCTCTCTTGCCAGCACATTGACTTTTCTTTGGTCCATGCCAAGCTGGGTTATGTCTGCTTCTAAATGAAAGATGTCTGCACACTGCATGCAAGGATAAAAAATCTGGGCAGCACTCAAGGCATCTTTTTCAGACCTTCCCATTATTTGCGAGCATCTAATGATTCTTTTAACAGTAGAGTTTCTTCCAATTTGAATAACTTTTTTCCAGTATTCATTATCAGACATTGCATCGTGCGACCATAAAAATTGAATTTTATCTGTGCTCATGCCGCAGGCTTTCCAAACTTCTATTTGATATTCCCCAACCTTCCTTATTTTTTCTAGGTCGCCGCCCATCTTATTGTTCATCCATCCGAACCAATCAGCAACCCACATCTTGAATTTAACGCCAGACTTTAACATTCTGTTGACGTTTATGGCTCTCATTATTCCTTGGGCTATGTGTAAATTCCCGCTCGGCTCAAATCCATCATAAGCAATAGGATGATCCTTGCTCTGCAATAATTCTTGCAGTTCTTCTTCGGTTATTATTTCTTCTCCTACCTGCCGGATTAAATCCATTCTTGTTTCAATATCCATATTCATCACAATTTTGCAAGTATGTCGAGCATTTCTTTGTCTCGCTTAGCAGATGCTAATATTTGTTTTCTAATCTCTTCTTTAGGGACTTTTAACTCCTCCAATGTCCCGTCTGGATATTTAATGTGCCTTGTGAAGTATTCTTTCATTTCCTCGCCTCTAATTTTTCTAAAACCCACGCGATTAATTTTTCTTGAGGTATATCTTTATTTGCAATTTTTAAAGACATATATATTAATGAGTTCATTTCGCATTTGATTCTAAAATTATTTGAATGTAAAAAATTCAGCATAACCTCGACTGATGTCCTTTTATTCCCATCGATGAATGGATGATTAATAATTATTTCATTCCAGTATATGCAGGCGATGGCTGCGATGCTTTCCTTTATATCTTTTCTTAACTTTTTTGCCTTTATTTTAGCTTCTAGAAAATCTAAGGATTCATTTATCAATTTCCCAGAGTTGAATATCTTATTGGTTTCTATTATTTCCTCTTTATCGAGTATTATTATTCCATTTTTCTTCATTTTGATAACCTCATTTTTTTCAAGCATTGACTTGTTGGTTTTCTTTATCTGCTAATTTTCCATCCATTTAATTTGTGATTTTATAAATATCTTTTATATTTCCCTATCATCACCCCATGGGTCCCATACATCTTCTGATTCATTTCCCTTTTCTTTACAAGCATCACAAATAGCATGAAGCACTATTTCTCCTTCTTTTCCGCAAATCCCTCTTTTCATATCCTCTATTGTAGTTTTTTTGATAACTTTTATCACCTCTTCAGGAAGGTCTCCTTCCCCGCATTCAAAACATTTGTAGAGTGAACCTGTTAACTCAACATTATCTAAATCACCAATTATTTTTCTAAATCCTTCAAATTCTTCTGGTATTTTTGTCCCAATTTCTTCTGCGATTAATACCCCGCGTTTAATGAGTTTTTTACATTCTTCAAAATTTCCTTCAATAAAAGGAAGATGATCAGAGTTAATTTCTCTCATGAGCATGCTTTTGGGAGTATTATATGATCCAAAACAATCTTTCAAACCCATTTTCCATTCATCTATTAAAATGCTCACAAATGCTATATTTCCATCCGATCTTTCTCTTGAAATCATGACTACTTTGCTGCCTTTGGAATCTGTTATTAACGTCTTGTAAAGTGGGAGTTTGCCTATATTCTTTATTTCCTCTTCATTCTTTTTACCATTGGTAATTAAACAACATTTCTTATACTTTTTTCCCGAGCCACATGAACACGGATCATTTCTTCCAATTTGAGATTTTTCCATTTTCTCATCACCCATGGTAACCGAATCCTATGTAATCCGGATCTTCCTCTGGCAGTTTAGGATTGGGAACAGCGATTTTATCATATTCCTCTTTACTTATCCAGATATTTTTCATGAAATTTTCGAGTCTTTTTTTATCGATTTTTTCCGCCTTTTTAAGGTATTTTCGATAATTTTCCTTCCCGCTCATCAAGTGAAGAAATTGGGCTTTTGTTATGAGGTTGTCAAAATTCTCTCCCTTTTCAAGAGACATGTCAATGTATTTCATAGCTTCCTCGTCCTCGTTAATTCTGAAATGCTTCATCGCCATCAGGCAGTAGACCTCCGCATTCTCCGGGTATAGTTTGATTATTTTGTTCAAAATTTTTTCCTGATCCTTGAGCATTCCCAATTCTCCAAATGCACCTGCTTTCAGAAGGAGGCCATCTCTGTTATTCGGGGATAATTCCAATATTTCTTCGATAACTTCCATCGCCCCTTCATAATCGCCCATTTGATTCTTCATGACTCTTGCCTTGTTTATCAGGAAACGCAGTTTTAAATCACCCTCGGTTTTTGCTATAAAAATAAATACTGGGTCGTTCTCCTTCTTCATCCCTTATCCCTCGCTTATATCAATTATTTTAGCATTAGCAAATTTAACGATATCTGATGGCCGCAGCTTCAAGCCTGTGAACTCATTTCCTGCTGAACCTACTGCAAATTCCTGCCCCATCACATTCCTGTCAATGAATTTTGGGATATTTTCTGGCAAACATATAGGCGGTGTTCCTCCTGGTTCTGCTGATAGGAATTCTTCCAGTTCCTGCGCGGTTGCTAATCTTGGCTTCTTTAGCCCAGATATTTCAGATAGTTTTTTCGCATCTACTCTTTTGTTTCCTTGGCAGATTACTATTGCTGTATCCTTGTTTTTTCCTACGAAGAGCAGTGTTTTGATTATCTGCTCTATTTTTACTCCAGTCGCTTCTGAAGCGCCTTCGCTGGTTAGGCCTGATTTTTTGTGCTCTATTATTTCTGCTTGGATTTTATTCTCTTTTATGAATTGTTTGACTTCTTCAAGTTTATTCATAATATCACTTGTTTTTCGTTCAATAATAATTTATTAAATGCAGCCACTGCTAAAGTGTGCATACTATCAATAATTTCTATTTCATGATCACCTTTAATCAGGATTTCCAGGTCAGTGCAGCCAAGAACTATTGCTTCTGCTCCTTGATTCTTGAGTTTTCCCACTAATTCTTCTAAAAGCATTTTTTCCTTTTCTGTGGCTTGAAGGGTGACTATTTTGTGAATTGTATTTGATACGAATTTCTGGTCTTCTTTGCTCACATTAACAACTTGAATGCTAAGTTTTTTGAATTCTTTTTCATATAATTTGCCTCTTATTACTAGTGTTGTTGCTAATATCCCTACTTTTTTGAAATTTTTCTTTGAGCATAATTTGGCTGTTTCCTCTGTGATACTTACTATTGGTATTTTTGTTGTTTTTCTCAGTTTATCTATGAATATATGCACCGTATTGCATGGAATCACAATAAAATCCGCTCCAGTTTTTTCTAGTGTTTTTATACTTCCAATTAACCAGTCTAAATATTCATTTTTCCCAGTACCGTTCTTAATAAAACTTTCTTCAATTGAGAATTTTATAGGTAAACTATGTATCACTATTGATGGTCTAGATGAACACTTTTCTTGTGCCATTCTTGTTAAGTCTAAGTAAAAGTCCGAAGTTGACTCTGGTCCCATTCCACCAATTATTCCAATTATCTTACTTTTCATAGAATCGCCTTGTACATTTCTGAAAGTCTTGCAGATATCAGATCTTTATTTTGAAATATCTCTTGGGTCTGACCACCTGTTAGGGGATATCCTAAACTAGCGAAAAGATTTGTCAGATGACCGTAGAAATTTTGAATCTTTTTAGGCATTCGTCTGAATTTTTTTTGTATTTCTTCATTTGGTTTAACTAATAATCTATCATCAGAGCTAGCAACATTATATGAATCCCCACTATGGGAGTACGGTGGTGCAGCACTTCCTTCAATAGTCCTACCAGCTTCAGTATATACAAAAGTCATTGAATTTCCAAGAAAAGATCTATATTGTTTGTCGAACCATCTCTCGTCATGCTCAATTGATTCTGCTGTCCATCCAAGTTTTATATCTGTTCTTTTATGTCTGCTGAACCACTCTATATCAGCAAGTTCCATCAAAGCATATTGATTTCTTACTTGAGGTAATGTTTTTCTTAATTCCTCTAATATTTCTTGATATTCCGGTGTTGTACTAATTTCAGAACCACAATTAACGTTCCAATTTTTAAACCCTAACTTATTGGAAAATCCTGAAATTTGTTGTTGCCTAGTTGCTGCAAGTTTTTTTACTCTTTCTTCTAAATAGGATAGTCCACGTGCATAAGAAGTTAATGATTGCTGATCTGCTATTAAGACAGAGACATTTGAAAGGCCTAACTCTCTATTTATTTTTTCTGCTGCCAATATCATTAGCATTACATCAAACGGTAATCCATTAGTTAGAGTATGATGATTTCCTAAACCTATCCCAAAGTACAATGAGTCCAAATCACCAGTCCCTAAATCTACACTTCTAATTAAAGGTTCTTGGCTTACAATCTGTGTAAAGGCGTTCCCCTTTGTTCATTATTTTTTCACCTCAGTATTTTACGATTCTTATTATATCTGAAATTGGCATTTGGTAAGGTCCCAAATTACTAATAATTAGACAAGTTGCTCCAATTGTAGAAGGAATTGAAGCAGAGACTCTTTTCGCATCATCTAATAATAGAGCATTGCTATCAGTCCCTCTGTACCTCCCTTCTATCCATTCAGTCTGGCTGCTATCAACCCTAACTCTTGTGCCTGCTTGTAATTCTCCTATACTCTCTATTGGAATTCCTATTTGTTCGTCTAATAAAGCTCTTAAAAATTTTCTAAACATTCTCATTGTTTTCACCTTTCATTTTCGAATCCCGCGGGGGAGATTTGAACTCCCAACCTTCCGGTTACCGTCGAACATCCACTGGTGATAAACACAAAAATATGTTCATCTACAGCCAGACGCTCTGCCACTGAGCTACCACGGGAACCAATTAGAATTAATTGCGATAGCCGGTAGTATGCATGGAGGCGATCCTAATCAAGTCTAGAACCTCGCAAAATTCATTCAAAGAGATAAAAGCATTCACCCATTGCTATCGCCTCTAAAAACCACTATACAAACATCAGAAAGCCTAACTGGCCTATTCTCGCCATTAACAACAAGGCCGCATCTCTTCAATGCATTAAGATTATTCCAAACACAAGACTCAGAACAATCCAGTTCCTGAGAGAGAAATTTGGCTAATCTTGTAATATTGTCTGGCCTGTTTACTTGAAGAAATTCAACAATAAACTTCTGTTTCTTTGTCAGCCTTTCATCAAGGACTTTTCTGAAGCAATCAAGAAGAATCCTATTCTGCCTACCATTATCTTGTTCTTCTAGATTGACCTTAGATATTGGCTCGGCATCATCCTCACTTCACTAGATATTAGTGACGTAGCTTGTATAAATACTTTCTGTGCAGGAAAAGTTGGAGTGCTACAATAATTTTTCTGCAATTTCTTCATCTATTTGATTGATTCCAGCTATGTTAGAATAAACTACTCTGCTCCCCCAGTTATTTTCCTTGATAATTTTCTTAAATAAACTGACAATTTTATTCTCATTTATCAGCTTCTTTTTCCAGAGAATGTAGAGAAAAACAGAGAAACCAAACCACGGAACAACACCAAATCTTATGTTTAACGTTTTTACTAGATCATTGTCGCTGACCAAAATTACTTTCGAGTGATTTCTCACAAAAACATATGATGATATTTCTCCTAGATTTTTCCTTGTTTTCAGAATTCTTGAGAGTCTTCGGACTTCGGTTATATGTTTAGATTTAGTCTTGGGTTTTAGAATATCTATGAATCCTCGTTTTATCAACCCTTTTATTCTTTTACTCTTTATTTCTTCTTCAACGTCTTTAACAACACCAATTTTTATGTTTATTTTTGGTAAGAATTCTGTCAGAAGCTTAACATTCTCCAATGCTTCTATACTACAAGTATCAAACACTAGATAACATTTCAATAGCTTTTCTAGCCCCCATTTTCCCAACTTTTACACCTTCTATGATTTCAAGAGCATTTTCCCTAGGAAAAACATCGAATAATACTTCCTCTCCAATCTTTCCTTTGACGAACTGGAATATGTAGAAGTTTCTTGTGTCTATATCTAAATAATTGTTCAATTTTATCATACTTTCTCTGAGGAGCGTTGATATTAGTTTTGATCTAGATACATCTAGAACAGTAGTGGCCTTATCCAACCTTTCTATCTGTTCAACTTCTAGATTTATAGTTAATGGTTTTGTTCTCATGTTATTAGGTATAATATTACTTGTATATAAAGTTTTCTATTTTTTATAATAGTTTTTGTGCAGGTAAAGTTGGAGTATTTTCATTTGTTCAATTATGTGCCCAAATAATAAAATATATAAATTCCTAAGGAGAAGGCTTAGAAAGAGATCAAATGAGCGAGTTCATATTCCTCCATGGCAAAAACCCAGATATTTCATTAGCAGAAATAGTATCTTATTTAGAGGCAAGATCCATACCATTAAGAATAATAGAATCCTCTGAGACTTTTGCGGTTATTGCAATGGAAAGCATTTCTCCTGATATGATTGGAAGCCTCGGCGGCACAATAAAAATAGGGGAGGTTCTGTTTTCTACGAATAGAAAAGACATTCAAGAAATTTCAAAAGAAATTGAAAAAAGACTAGATTTTAAAGGATTATTCAAAAATCTTCCTGATAAAACGGTTTTTGGAGTAAGCTCTTACAATAGATCTAGCGGGGAGCAGAAATTTTTATCAGATTTCTTCAAGAATAAAATGAAAAGCCATGGTATAAAACCTGGGTATATACATTTGCCTAAAAGCAGGCCTGCATTAACTCATGTTGAAGTCATTAAAAAACATCTTGCAGATCAATCAATTGAATTTCTAGCATGCGGGGGGGATAATTTCTATTTGGGAAGAACCCTATTTGTGCACAACCCTTTTGAATTTCAAAAAAGGGATATAAAAAGGCCCGCTCAGAGGCCTATTTTTTCGATACCGCCTAGATTATGCAGAATCATGATAAACATGTCTGGCGTGAAAGAAGGCGTTCTGTTGGATCCGTTTTGCGGCATTGGCAGCATATTGCAGGAAGCAGCCCTTATGGGATTTGACATAAGAGGAATAGATATTGACAAAAAATGCATTAGCGACTGCTTAGAAAATCTTTCATGGCTGAAAAAAGAGTATGGAATTGAAGAGGATTTTGATAAAAAAATTAGGCTTGGGGATGCAAGAGAACTAACAAGCTGTTTTGAAACAGAATCTATAGACGCAATAGTCACAGAGCCGTATCTTGGTCCGCCATTAAAAGAAAAGCCAAACTACATTAAAGCTAAGCAAATACTAGAAGACCTTGAAGATTTATACGAAAAAAGCATATCAGGCATGATAAAAATATTAAAGCCGAACAGAAGGATAGTGATTGTCACCCCGTCTTTCAAGACAGAAAAAGGAATTTTAAGGCTAGATATAGGAAAAATATCCAGCAAATTTGGGGCTGCTGCTGTAGACCCTTTGGAAAAGTATGGCGCCCCGCATCAGTTCCCGTTTTTAGATTTTGAGGAGCGGCATAAGACATTGAGGCAGATAAATATAATAGAAAAGCCAGAGAAGAAATGATTTTATATCAGCCATTCTCCATGCCTTATCAGCATTTTCCCATCAGCTTTTAGCGTAGGCCTAACGACTATGCCGTCAGCATGAAAGCCGACATCGCAGTCCCCGCCGTAGGATGCATTGTTCCCTAAAGCCATGTGGACTGTTCCAAAAACTTTTTCATCCTCGAGAATATTTCCGATCACTTTTGCTTTCGGATTTGTGCCTATCCCTAATTCAGCGACGACTCTTGAGTCTTTTCCAAGATTAATCACTGTAGACTTAAGTTTTTCAGACCCCTCGACTTTTATCGCATAGCCATTTTTGATTGTGATTTTGATGTTTTTTCCATACTCCCCCATATTGTCTACGACCAGTATGCCGTTGGTGGACCACTTATCTGGAGCAGTATCAACCTCGCCTGCAGGCAGATTTCCGAATGCTCCCGGCTTATGGTATATACCATCATCTTTATTTAATCTGTATCGCCCTATCTTCATTGTGACATTAGTCCCGTTGATTGAGGTCAGCTGGATGTCTGTTTTGTCTTTTATCGCATCAAACATGCTGTTGCAATTCTCTTTTACTTTCTTGTAGTCTGCTGTTAACCCCCCGTTAATGAATGTAGATATCGGGATCTTCGGCATGGATGCTATTCTTACGCCTTTTTTGCTGGCTTCTCTTCTTGCTTTTGTGTGGCTTAGAGAGCGGGATGTTACTAGAAGGAGAACATCAGGCGTTTTCATCAGGCTTGCCATTTCTTCTGAAGGCTCCTGCCCGTCCCTTTCTGAAGGCTGTATTTGTTTTATTACCGTGCTTTTTGTGATCTTCTTCGAGGCTTCAAACAAGGCTTTTGGTATTTCCCGTGGAATTTTTTTGTCTGTTATTATCAGGACTGATTCGTCTGGTTGAATGTTCATGCATTGCTTTACAGCTATGTTTGCTCCAACTGATAGGTTCATAGGAATCAAATATAATTTAGTCGAGGAAATATTAATTGATGCAAGGCTTAACTTAATACTTTGTTGAAAAAGATATTTATTGTTGAGATAGGTTTGAGACTTAAATTTGAATTAACATAAAATTTGTCATGGATGATAATCTTGTCATACTCGTTCCTACATACGAAGACTATGATATTAATGGCCCATATCTTGGAGAAAGGATTTACGAAGAGCTTCAGAGATTAGGGAGAGATGATATTAAGCTTGTTTATGCAAAAGTAACCAGATTTGGGGATTCGTCCCAGAAGGTTGAGATTCAAGAAAGCATACGCGGAAAGGAA
This sequence comes from Candidatus Aenigmarchaeota archaeon CG_4_9_14_3_um_filter_37_18, assembly GCA_002789635.1. GTDB lineage: Archaea > Aenigmatarchaeota > Aenigmatarchaeia > CG10238-14 > CG10238-14 > CG10238-14. Next base: position 13,533 of record PFTQ01000041.1, read on the forward strand.
GTTTATGTTATTCATCCTATTTATACAGATGCGGCGCAGCATGCGATGATCGCAGCACAACTTGGCCAAGCGGCAAAAATGAGCGATGCCTCAAGAGTGATTCTATTTGATTTATATAACAGATATTTCCGCCAGGACAGAAGAACTGGAAGAGAACCTGTGACTTCAAGTTTAATTGCTAAATTATATGAAGATGCCGGCATAGATCATGTATTTACATTAGATGCTCATGTAGAACAAGTTCAAATGGCTTTTAGCTCTAAATGCCCAATTGAAACACTCCCAACCACAAAAATCATTGGGGATTATGTTAGAGATAATTATCCGCTTGAAAATTCAGCAGTATGTGCGCCAGATACAGGAGCGGTAAAGAGAGCCAGATCTCTCGCTAATTTATTAGGGTTGCCAATGGTCATTATACACAAGAAAAGAACAGGTGCTGATAAGTCAGAAGTTCTAGATCTTGTAGGGGATGTTGAAGGAAAAGTTGTGTATATAAGGGATGATGTGACTACTAGCTACACAACTTTAATAAACGCTGCAAGATCACTCAGAGAAAAAGGAGCAGGAGATATCTACGCATGTGTAACCCATTTAGACATCGATGATCAGGCTAAAAAGAGAGTAATGGAAAGCGATATTCATATAATAGGTACAAATACTGTTCCAATAGAGTTAACAGAAGAGGAAGAAGAGAAATTCGATATAATAGATATCGCCCCAATATTGGCATATATAATTCACTTGCGGACACAAGGAGAGTCAATAAGCAAATTTTTTGAAACAGGAAATAAGGATTAACCCTTTTAAACTCTAACTCCTAACAATAATAAGTTCAAGGAGTTGTTTTGTTGACAGAATTATCATTTTTAGGGGCATGCAATCAGGTCGGGTCTTCAGGTATTCTAGTTGATACTAGAACCGAGAAAATACTCATGGACTACGGGCTAAAACTCCAAGATAAACCCATTCAATACCCCGAGGAAGTCGATATTCGATTAAATTCCGTGCTTCTTACCCATGCCCACTTAGACCACTCAGGAGCAATCCCTTATCTATTCCATCAAGGCCAGAAATGCCCTGTAATAGGCCAGGAGATATCAAGACCTCTATCAAAAATGCTTTGGCTTGATTCAATCAAGATTGCAAAGATGGAGGGGGAAAAATGCAAATTCAACAATAATGACGTTAAAATGGCAGTAAAAAAATACCAAGCGGTCAGCTACAGAAAGCCGTTCAAAATCGGAAGGGTTGCTGCCACAAGCTATGATGCCGGCCATATACCAGGATCATCCATGTTTCTTCTTGAAATTAACGGAAAGAAAATCCTTTACACCGGGGATTTCAACACAGAAGACACCCGCCTGATTGCTGGATGCGATTGGAATATACCTGAGCCTGACGTTTTAATAACAGAATCAACCTACGGAGGAAAGGAGCATCCTGACAGAGAACAGGAAGAAAGAAAGTTCATCCAGCTAGTCAAAGACACGCTTGCAAATGACGGCGTGATGATTGTTTCGTCTTTTGCCATTGCAAGATCGCAGGAGGCCTTATTGATCCTCGACAGCTATGGCATTAAATCTCCTGTATATATCGACGGCATGACTCAGAAAGCGACTGAAATCATCAGCAATTATCCTCATCTTCAGAAAGAATACAACTCGGTTAACAATGCGATTACAAGGATGGGGGTTAAATTCGTCGAACATCCTGCCCAAAGAAAGAAGATAATTAAGAATCCTTGTGTTGTTGTCACTACCAGCGGCATGCTGTCTGGCGGAGCGGTTGTCTATTATCTGAAGAAGCTTCATGGCAGGGAAGACTGCTCGCTTGCATTGACAGGATTCCAGGTCCCAGATACAGAAGGCGACAGGCTGCTTAAGACCGGCAGGTATGTTCATGATGATGTTGATGTCAGGGTTGATATGAATGTTGAGAAATTCGACTTCAGCGCTCATGCTTCTGATACAGACCTTGTTAATTTTATCGGAAAGGTGAACGCTAAGAAAGTTTTTTGTATACACGGGGACAACACTAAAGGCTTTGCCGAGGAATTAAGGTCTCATGGAATAGATGCTGAAGCCCCCTCCAGAGGGGATAATTATAGGGTTTGAAGCCCTGGGATAAGAGTCAGCCGACAATCTCCTCAGCCAGTTTTAACTCAGTTTCCTTTTTTCTATCTGTCAGCTTATTCCCTTTAATCCACTTTAGGAATGTCAACAATGAGAATAATAATGCCCATACTAGCAGCCAAAAGCCTCTGAAATATTCTTCCACACCAAATATCGATATTGATGACAGTGGCTTAAGAATGAAAAATACGGCCGCGCCAACAGCTATTGAGACAGCAAAACCAATTACATACGAGATATTAACTTCTTTCAATTCTTTTTCAAGAAGCTCTTTCTGTTTCTGTGTTATCATAATAATTATTGGGGTTATTATAAATTTAGTTTTTGGTTTGTTTTCTATATTACTACAAATAAGTGACAAAATATCCAAATCCTTATATAGCAGTACTACCTTATAGTGACACATGAAACTAGAACCGCGTGAAATAATTAAAACATGCACACCTCATTACCAGACATGGAAAGAGGAAGCTATAAGGGCTAAAGAGCCTGAAAAAATCAAGAGATTTTTGGAGAAGGCGTTCTTTTGGTCAGAGCTGCAGAATAACCTTATAGTCTTGTGGACAATTGAAAATACTATGGGGAACGATGAGAACATCAAGAAAAAAGTAGAAGACGCCCAGATCAACATTAACAAAAAGATCATGGATTACGCCAATACTGTGATTAAAGATTTTGATGAGTAAGTTTCTTTTACTTTCTTTTACTAATTATTATTCATGATAGAAATAGACGGATCGATAGGCGGAGGCCAAATCCTAAGGACTGTAATAGGGCTTTCAGCGCTTACACAAGAGCCTGTTAAAATTACTAATATCAGGACAAATAGGCCTGGAACAAAGCCTGGCTTGCAGCCTCAGCATCTAACTGGTGTAAAAACGATTGGCAAGTTCTGTGATGCATTTATTTCTGGCATGGAGCAGGGCTCGACAATGCTTCAATTTACCCCAAGAAAACTGGGAGCCGCCTCAACAAAAATAGATATAGGGACTGCCGGGAGCGTTGCTCTTTTGCTTCAAGCGATCACTCCAATGCTTATTTTCTCTAAAAAACCTATTTCCCTTGAGATTATAGGGGGAACAGAGGTTAATTGGTCTCCTACCGTCCAATACTATAAAAATGTGGCTTTTCCATTGCTTAGAAGTATGGGAGCTCAAATAGATCTAGAAATCTTAAAGCACGGCTATTACCCAAAAGGCGGGGGTGTTATCAGAGTTGACTCCAATCCCATCAAACGGCTTAAGCCATGGAATTGCATGAATAGAGGCGAGGTCAAGGGGCTGTATATTGATTCCGCATGCGGCAGCCTTCCTAAGGATGTTGCAAAAAGGCAGGGGGAAAGCGCTATAAGGACGCTTCAGTACCATTACCCTAAAGCAAAAATTTTCATGACTTTTAAGAATTCTGAGAGTTTGTCGCCAGGATCCAGCTGCACCTGCTATGCTGCCTGTGAAAATTCTATCCTTGGCTCATCTTCTCTTGGAGAACGGGGGTTAAAGGCCGAATTAGTGGGACAAAACGCAGCAGAAGAGCTGGTGCATTCGCTCGAAAGAGGAGCTTGCTTGGATAAGTATATGGCTGACCAGATACTGCCTTTCCTTGCTTTAGCGAGAGGGGAATCTAATGTCAGTATAGAGGGGGCAACAGACCATGTTGTCACTAATATTCATGCAATCGAGAAGATGCTGCCTGTTAAATTCAAGGTCAGAAACAAAGAAATCAGCGTAAAAGGAGTTGGATGGGAGTAGTCAGGGATGAGATTAGTAATTGAAGGGGCTATATCAAAAATAGTCACCGGATATTTTATAGGGCAGCCAGACAGACCAATATATTATCAAATTTTAGGTATAAATGGAAACCCCAATTACCAAGAATTGATTCATTTTGGTCCAAGGGTTATTGATCATGGGGATCATGTCCATGCGTATACTTTGGGTGAAGCATTAGGCTATAGAAGAGCAATATTTGTAAGAAGAATTAATAATAGCAATTGACTGGTGAGATCATGAATAAGATAATAATTTTACTCGTGGTTTTCTTGGTCTTAACACTCGTTGCAGGAATGCATATCTACCAATCATTTAAGAGGCTGTCTGAACTTCCTGAGAGATTGTCTGCCTTGAACGAAAAATTGCCTGAAGGCTTTTGGCTGGATTTTGGCATGGTTTACTATTATTCCCCTGTTAAGATGATTATTTTGGCTTGTGCTATTTATTCTGCTTGTTTCTTTTTGGTGGATTATGTTTGGAAGAGATTTAGATAGATATAAAGTGTTGCATACAATTTTCATTAAGAAAACTGATTAATCGCAAAAATTGTCTTTTTTGTGTTATTGATTAATTATTTATAGTTTTGATTGTATATTTTTAATAGATTAAATGTTTCAAATACTTAAAAAAAGTTTATATGGAGCAGCAATACTTTTGTCTATATCAAATCCGATTCAAGCTATTGCCGCGAACAAACCTGTTTCATCTTTTCCAGCTTTACCAGCTGGTCAGCAAACTCCTCTTGTAGATGGAGATTATTGTTCTGAAGGACAGGTTGGTGTAAGAAAAGAATGTTATACTTATGATGGAAGAACACATGGAACATGTGAATGTATGTACATTTGTGATGGACCAGTGGTAGGCGGAGGGGCTCTACCTGGTGGCACTCTATTACCGATTTATGAATGGAAAATGATAATAGCAGATAGAGCACAGAGAAAGGCAAAAACTACATACAGTTTTGTAACTGGTGCTCATTGGGTCACTCATGGCGGTGGTATAGGTGAAGTATGTGAAGGAACACATGACAAATATGTAAATGGTGTATATGCAGGGTATGAAACCGTGACTTTACCTGATTGGAAATGTCTTTTCAAGAGAAGACAGTAATAATCCCAAGATAGATAACATATCTCCGCTTTCATCAGGATCATACTTGCTCAAAGCAACAGTTGCACCAACCTGCAGGCTTCATTAATTTAGCATCTTTTAAGGCAAAACTCAATAACATCCAATCCCTGGCCAATTTCATCCTTATTAATTATCAATGGAGGAGCAATCCTGAGTGTTTTGACGCCGCATCCCATAGTCAACAAGCCGCATCTGAAAGCATTTAATTCAACAAGATCCCTGTACTTCTTCGAGAAGAACTCCATTCCAATCATCAGCCCTATTCCGCGGATATCAGATATCTTTGTCGGGTATTTCTCTTTCAGTTCATTCAGCTTCTTCATAGTGTATTTTCCCACAATCTCAGCGTTCTTCAACAGTTTCTCTTTTTCAATCACTTCAATCATCTTCAGCCCGACAGCCATATCTATGCGATGCCCGCCTCCCCATGTAGATGACACTGCTCCGCTTTCATTAGGATCATACTTGTTCGAAGCAACAGTTGCACCAACCTGCAGGCTTTTAGCCGAAGTCATAATATCCGGAGTAATCCCGTAATGTTGAAAAGACCACCACTTGCCAGTCCTGCCTAATCCAGACTGAATCTCATCTATGATCAATGGGAAACCATATTTTTTGCTGACCTTACTTACCGTTTTTATGAACTTCCTACCAGCAGGCCGATATCCTCCTTCACCCTGAACACACTCAACAAGCAGAAAAGCAGGAGCGGACTCGCGCTGAATCAGCTTCTCAAGCTGGCCAATATTAAGGTCGTCGTCTGACACACAGAACTCAATCATCTCGTGGTTTATCTCAGGGTAGTTCCTTTTCTGCACGGCTTTGCTGTCTGTGAAAGTCAACGCCCCAAGCGTCCTTCCATGGAAACCCCTAGAGCACCCCACACCAGGAAGAGGGCCTTTCTTTCGAAAAGCAAATTTCATTGCATTCTCAACAGCCTCAGCTCCAGAGTTGGAGAAGAATACTTTTTTTAGGTGTCTTGGAGTTATCTTAATTAGTTTTTCCGCGAGGCCAGCCTGCTCTTGGGTGTAAAAATCCTGGCCAGCGATCTTATGAGCCCCCACTTCAGAATACTCCTCTAATACTTTCATTATCTCCGGATGGCCATACCCTAAGTTGCAGCTAGACACATTAGAATTGAAGTCAAGATACCATTTGTTGTCGAGGTCTTGCAGATAACATCCTTTGCCTGTCTTGATGGTTAGCGGATAAGCAAACGTGCTTTTGACGCAATACTTCTGGGTTTTCTTGATCACTTCTTGGGATTTGGATGATGATCTCATGATTAATCTTTTGGTTTATTGGAAGAAAAAGTTAATGATTATGCTCATTGTAAAAATTACAGTGAATGGTCACAATTCTTTTTAAACTAAGTTATCATATTAATAAATGGACAAAGAAAACGGCAAGGGAGGAAATAGAAAAGTATCTTGGGCATAAAAAAAGAGAAGGTTTTGATAGAAAAACGTAATTGATGACCTAAAGATAGAGCCTGAGATTGTGATCAAGGGATTAAAATGGCACATAAAGGAAAAGCTGGTATAACAAGTTTTATTGAAAAATTTGAGGTTGATCTAAAGTCAGATATGAAGAACTGGCACGAAGTTAAGAAAGAATTACTGGCAAATCTCCTGTCAAATTAAAACATCGAGAACAAACCTTTGAATATAATAACCACTCCCAAAAGAGCAAGTAGAGGAAAAGATCCGCCTCCATACATAACCAACAACCCTACCCCTG
>PFTQ01000025.1:0-1168 GCA_002789635.1 Candidatus Aenigmarchaeota archaeon CG_4_9_14_3_um_filter_37_18
TATAGGGGACATAGAGCCTGTCAGGGGAAATGCTGAAAAGACTTTAGAAAGGGTTGAAGGCCAATTCAAGGAAATAACCAAGAGAAAGAAGTTCCCTGTTATGCTTGGCGGGGAGCATCTCATAAGCTTGGGCGCGGTTAAGGCGCTGCCTAAAGGGGCGAAGATCATATCATTTGACGCGCATTATGATTTGAAAGAAGTGTGGGAAGGAAGCGAGTTCACGCATAATACATGGCTGAGGCGGGCATCAGAGATAGTTGGAAAGAAGAATGTCTGCATTATCGGCGTGAGATGCGGAGACGAGTTTGAGGATGAGTATTCTAAAGGCATTCTAGTCAATCCCAGCTTCAAGCAGCTTGAGGGCTTTGTCAAAGGAAAGGATGTTTATTTGAGCGTTGATATGGATGTGTTTGATCCTTCTATTGCTCCAGGCGTCGGGACTCCAGAGCCTGACGGGATGAAATATCATGAGTTTGTTGAGAGGGTTAAAGTGATTTGCAATTTTGGAAGCATTCTTGGCCTGGATGTTGCTGAGGCAAGGCCTTTAGGCGAGAACAAGATAACTGAAATACTTGCTGGGAAGGCTATTTTTAAGGTTCTTTTGGAAGAGAAGGGATGATTATCTAAAAGCATATTAAATTAAAAAAAGACAATATTTACTGTTAGCGAGCAGGGGTCGCGTAGTCTGGTCAATCGCGCTAGGTTGAGGGCCTAGTTCCTTAGTGGATGCGTGAGTTCGAATCTCACCTCCTGCATATATTTAAAAAACAATCACGTTTAAATTAATTATGAATTACGATACGATAATTGTCAGATACTCGGAAATATTCCTCAAGTCAGATTTTGTCAGAAACCAGCTGGAAAAGAAGCTCTCGGAAAACATAAAGAGCGGAATAAAAACACGAGAAATAACAGCAAAACTAACAAGAGAAAGAGGAAGAATATTCATTACAACAAGCCAAACAGAGGAAATATCCTGTCTTCTAAAGCATGTGTTTGGAGTGCTTTCATTCTCGCCGGCAATTAAAATCAGGCTTGGCCAGTTAGAGGATTTTGTTAAAATAAACGCGGAAAAAATGCTGAAGGGAAAAACATTTGCAGCCAGAGTGAAAAGAGAAGGAGTCCATGAATTCACAAGCAAAGAGATGGGAGCAAGGTTAGGAGAAAT
>PFTQ01000025.1:1201-3591 GCA_002789635.1 Candidatus Aenigmarchaeota archaeon CG_4_9_14_3_um_filter_37_18
GGAGAAATAGTAATCGAGGCAACAAACAAAAAAGTCGATCTTACAAATCCAGAATCTGAATTGTTTGTGGAAGTGAGGGACCAGGATGTTTATGTGTTCACTGAAAAGGTTTTTGGACCTGGCGGAATTCCATTGGGCTCTCAGGGAAGAGTCAATTGCTTTGTGGATTCTGATGAGGGTTTGGCTGCCTGCTGGCTCATGATGAAAAGGGGATGCACGCCAAACATCTATCACACCATTTCTGTTGATGCTCTCGATAAATGGTCTTATGGGAATAAGCTGAAAAAAATCAGGGTGAAATCTATTGAAGAGGTTGGAAGTGACCATCCTTTGGTTGTCGGAGATAGACTAGAGAAAGATGGAATAAAAAGATACGATGGGTTTGCTACTGTTCTTGCTCCGATAATAGCGTTTACTAAAGATGAAATAAATCAATCTGTGAAGAAGATAAACACATAAGCCTTGAAAAACCTATAATTATCAGATATCTATGCCACCCCGCAAGATTCCCAAGGAAGATTTTGTAGCTCAAGTTGTCAGGGATATTGTCAGGAAGAGAGGGTATGTGGATACGCAGAGGGAATTGCGCTATCTTGTTGAAAAAAGGCTGAAAAAATTTGACCTTGGATTCGCCATATCTTCCGGGAGAGCCAAGAAAATCGCTTTAAACATACCTGAAATCAGAATAAAAGCCAAAACAAAAAAATCACCGAAGATGAAGCAGATCAACAAATGCCCTGCATGCGAAGCAAAAATAAAAAAACTTTACGGAACTAACCTTCTGAACAAAAGAATCCATATAGGCTATGCCTGCAAGAAATGCGGATTCTCGACTGACTTAAGCTCTGTTGTGCCCATGAGGTATATGTTTGTTTGGAAGAGTTGAGTTATTTTTATATTAGTGCTGATAATATATTATCTTGTTTATTAATTGACTTGAAAGTGGTGAAAATTATGAAATTCTTTCCTTCGGTACTGGCATATTTAGGATCAAATATTAGAGGAAGAAGGGTTTCAGTAGAACCCGGAACAATGATTGGTGATTTGACTACAGAACAGATTGGGAGGCTGTTTTTAACTAGTGTAACAGTTGAAACATCTGAATATAGCACACATACAGGAGAATTACGTTATAAAAATGGATATGTTTTGAATGAAGAAGGAATTGTTGATTATGAATTACCGCCGGAGTCAGTTATAAAATCATATACAAGTTTCCGTGAATATTTATTTGGACATTAATTAATCCAATTTTTTTATTATCTTATCAACAACTTCTTCAGGGCTTAGGCTAGTGGTGTCAATTACAATATCAGCCGTTCCCTTTTGAGTGTTTCTATCAAAGCCGTACATTCTTTTCCATTCTTTCTCTTCCATCTCCTCCCTCTCTTTTAATTTCTTCTTAGCTTCTGCAATAGGGACTCCATCCCTTCTAGAAGTTCTTCTAACTCTTTCCTCAAAGCTGCAATCCACCCAAACTTTGAGGTCAGCCAAATCTTTCAGAACCCATATAGACAGCTTCCCGCAGATGACAGCATTGCCTTTTTTCGCCAGTTCCCTTTGATAATCATCAATTCTTTCATGCAATGCTTTGCTTTTTCCTTTATCTGTTCTCCAGAGGTCAAGCACCTCATTTGTATCATCCTTTTTATCGGATGGCTTAAAGAATTTCTGGCCAGGCGAGAAATAGTCTACTCCCAGCTTCTCGGCTAAAGCCTTAGCAATAGTCGATGTCCCAGCGCCAGGCTTTCCTGAAATCGCAATAACAACCATTTAATCCCCGAGAATAATAATAATTTATTAGAAGAAATAATTGTGTTGATTGTATGAATCCATTAAAACAATTGCTTGGTATATTGCTTATAGTTTTGGCATGGCTAGATCCATTTGAGTTGGGCACATCCTTTCAGGTGTTGTTCTTTATTCTGGGATTTGATCTGGTCGGGTTTTTCATGCAAATAGTGATTTTTGCTGCAGACATGCTTTTGGGTATATCAGATCTAGGGTGGCACCTGATTATTTTCATAGCAGTGGAAGGGCTGTTCTACTTTCTAAAGGTTAAAGCCCTGTTCAGCTATATTGTCAAGCCTTTAGTTGTGTTCTTTATTATATTTTCAAGTGGATTAGGATGGGAGTTAGGGGTGATTGTAGGGGGAATAGATTTATTATTGAATGTAGGAAAGAAGTATATTTGATTGGCTGTGAGCCGAGATCGCGTAACCCGGTATCGCGCTAGCCTGGAAAGCTAGTGTCCTTCGGGACTTGGGGGTTCAAATCCCTCTCTCGGCGCTAAATTGAATATAAAAACTTGTTCTTCTCCCAGTAATTATATTTTACTGCAGGACTCCAAGTAATTTCAGATATTAATGAAACAAAAAGCCCTGCTAATA
>PFTQ01000029.1 GCA_002789635.1 Candidatus Aenigmarchaeota archaeon CG_4_9_14_3_um_filter_37_18
CCAATCTAAACCCACTCAACATCCCATGTTAAGTTCCCTTCATAATAGGCATTTGTATAATTAATCCAGGCATTATAAAGCGTAATCGACTTTTTAGTTTGCAGTGTTTCAAAAGCATATCCTATAGGCCCGCCTGGAACTGTTAGATTCACAATATCCGCTTTATTTGGGCAGCTCGGTATATTCACAAAGCCTGTCATATATGTCCCCCTGAAAAGCTGCGTTTTTATATTCCCAGAATAATTTGCACAAACATTTACTTCCTTGATTGATACATTTCCTAGATTAGTTATCCTGCACGTGTTATCCACACGGCTGATATTTCCTATCGGCTCTTCCTGAAAATACAAGCTGGGTTTACTGCCACAATCTATTTGATATTCTTTCTGCGGCAGTGTAGTCGTAGTTATTGTCGTTGATGTAACCGTAGTTGTAGTTATTGGCACAGTGCTTGTAGTTTGAATAGTGGCTGCGGTAGTAGTCGTGGTTGCTTCGATAGGATATCCATACAATCTCGCATCCAGCGACCCGCCTGGATTTATTTTCATCATCCAAATTTTTGTTCCGCTTCTGTAAACCTCAAGCCTGCAATAAATATTGCCTTGCGGGCATGCAAATGTTTCCTGTTTCAACAAACTCCTTATTATTACCGCTTCAGCCAAAGAAAAAAGTGAAACCACAACCAGCAAACTAACCAAGAATCTCTTTATTTAACCACCGTATAAATGTTTTTTCCACGCAATATAAATAGATTTTACTTTTAGAGTTAATTTTTTTATCATCAATCAGAATTAAAGCAAAAATTTTCTTGAATGAAGGGTGAATTTAGGCTTTAAGATTCAATTATTGTTAAAGTGCTTACATGGCATCAATGTGTCTAGCATGCAAAGGGAGAAATTGGTGCGGGGCTTCTAGGTGCCCTGTTCTAGATAGCATGCAGGCTAAATTCAAAATGAAAGAAGCGATAAAATCGCCGGAAATATTCGGCTCAAGCCCGCCAGCGACTTTCATCGGGAGATACGGCTATCCCAACATAAATGTAGGCATATTGCTGCCTTCAGAGCATGGCGACACTTCAGTAATGGACTCGCCTAAAATGTGGCATGAGAAAAGAATGGATATAGGAAAAATCCTAGAATACAGGTCATCCCTAATCAACTCCCGAAAAAAAGAGCAGGTTGATGCTGTCAGGCCAGGCAAGTTTCTCGAAACTGTCCAGGAGATAGCCTTATCATCCAAACCAATCGACGCAGAAGTTGTCTTGGCAAAAGTCCCTAAATTTTCCATGAGCTTCGACTTCAACGCTTCCCCGTTTGGCCCGTCAGAAACTGTTAAGAAAGCTCGAATCACTGAGAACCCTGTAGTCAAAAAGAGAGTGGAGTATATTACTTCAGATGTTGATTTCAAGGCCGCTGGCGGGGTTGTTGACTTGTATAATCACGGCCAGGATGTTTATGATTTGACGAAGCTGCTGTCTGTTGGTTTGTTGGGATTAAAAAAACAAAGGAAGCTTGTCCCGACAAGATGGTCTATCACCGCAGTGGATTCAATTCTTGCTGACAGGCTATTGGGGGATGTTAAAACTTATCCTTCTGTTGACGAGTTTCTGCTTTTCGAAAGCAACTATATTGGCAACTACTTTGAAGTCCTTTTGATGCCGACTGGGTGGATGTTTGAACAGGTTGAGATGGCTTTGCCTGGGGGTTTATGGTCTCAAGGTGTGAAAGATGTGAATGTTATCAGCGATTACGAGTTCTACTGGGGCAGGAAGGCTTATGCCAAGGATGTTGCCGGCGCTTATTATTCTGGGAAGCTTGCTGTTCTTGAGTATTTGAAAAAGATTGGAAGGCAGGCTGGAGTGCTGATCATTCGTGAGATAAGGCCTGAGTATTTCTCGGAGGTTGGCGTATGGAAAGTCAGGGAGGCTGTCCGTGAAGCCATGAGCAAAAAACCTCTTGCTTTTGATTCTTTGGAATATGCTTTGAAGAGGGTTAATATTATGCTGAAGATCAAGAGCGATGTCTGGTCGAAGAAAAGCAAAGTTATTGATATGATGAAAAAGCAGAGAAGGATAGTTGATTATTTTTAGGTTATTAATTTTCATCTTTTCTCATCCCATTTCTTCTTCCCGTCCTTATATCTACTCGGCCCCTATAAACTTCTTTAGGAGTTCCCATTCTATTATAATAACTTAGAAAATTAGAACAATTTCTTGGGCAATACCCATTTTTTCTTAGGGTCTCACAATTTCCACGATATACACAATCTCCTTGAGCCATTATAATATAATTCATATCATAAAAATTTTTACCAGAAAATTTTCAAAAATAAATCTTTTCCCGCCCAATTTATTGTCTTACATTAATGTTTGTTCTTCTCTTCTTCTTTGATTCTCTTCCAGATTGCAACCGCTTCCTCGACTGTTTCAGCTTTCTCATTCCCGAAAATATATGGCTTCCTTCTTATGATTTTTTCGCAGATTCCATCAGCAATATCTTTTGTTTTGAATGCATATTCATCCTCAGAAATTCTTATCAGTGTTAATACATCCCAAAGGACATCACCAAGCTCTTCTTTCAGGTTTTCATTATCGCCGTTCTTGAAAGCGTCTTCTAACTCTCTTAACTCATCCTTGACTTCTTCTAAATGCTTCTGAAATGTCTGCTTTTTTACCCACGGGCAGCCATTTTCTCCGCGCATCTGTTCAATCAGCAAAACCACTCTTTTGATTGATTCGATTGTTTTTTCATCCATTAAATCACACATCCTCTGTTATAACCAGCACCCCGACATAGCCGCAGTCATTGCATCTCCACTTCCCTGTGATCCCTCCAGTATCTAAGAAAACATTGGTTGACTTGCATGCAGGGCATTTCTTCCTTTTCATTTTCTTCACATTTTTATATGATTTTAATGCAAAATAATTAATAGATGCCATGATCGATGAGCTGAATGTTTACACTGATGGCGGGTCAAGGGGAAACCCAGGAATGTCAGCAATAGGCGTCCTGATCTGCGGCAAAGACGGCAAAATACTGAAGCAGCATTCTGAATTCTTGGGAAGAGGAACAAACAACACAGCAGAATATACAGCATTGATAAAGGCGCTGAAGATTGCAGGCAAACTTTCTGGCGGGATAATAAACTGCTTCTCAGACAGTCAACTGATGGTTAGGCAACTCACAGGCATGTATAAAGTAAAAAATTATTCCTTGAAAAAGCTTTTTCTAGAAGTCAAAGACTTGGAAAAGAAATTCGAAGAAGTGAATTATATTCATGTGAATAGGGAAAACAAGAAAATAACGATTGTAGATAAGCTTGTGAATGAGATGCTAGATACAATCAAAAAATGATTTACCTAACTATTGCTTTCTTTTCATATTGCTCTATAGTCTGCGGCTTTACTGAAATTAATGGAATTATCAGCACTTTTTTATCGATTAGAGGCTGAACTATCCTGCCTTTTCTTTCCAATCTGACTATCCCCATATCTTCCAATATTTTTAAATCTCTAGATACCGCTGGAACTTCTCTTTTTAACAATTCCGCCAATTTTTTGACAGTTTTCGGTTTATCTTTTGCTATAGTCTTTATAGTTCTTAATCTTTCTTTCGTGAAAATTTTCACCAGTTCTTCATCTGTCCAGGCAAAAATTGCAGCACTATCTGGAAAGGCATCAGGATCATCAAAAACTTTATCAAAAAACCTATTTATAGCATCCCATTTCATCTCTTCTGCTTCATCTTTCATTACAAACACCTCAACTTCATCCTTTCTTCATAATATTTTTTATATCTTCTCCAACTTTTCCTCAAATGCTTAAGGTAAAAATCGAAGATATTTTTCAAAGACATTCCTGTTATTGTTGGCAATTTTATTGGTTCTGGACTTATCCAAAATCTTTGTTCATGTAGATAACCATGAGCTGTGTCAATCCTGTAGATAGCATACCATGCATCGTCTATTTTACATCTTAAATTTATTGCAAATCCAATGACTTTGTTCTTTTCTGTTTTTAATTTTACATCAATTATATCTTCATTAGTTAACATTATCGGATAATCTTTTACCCCCATTTATTAACCTCAAATATTAATTATTAACATAATTTGTTAACTATTTAAGCTTTTCTATTTGAATTTATTTCCATTCCTCTTCGCAATTAACCTTGCCAAAACTTTTCCTAGAAAGAACTTCGCCTTTTTTAGCTACCAGCTTCCAATCGCTTTCCCATTCAACATAATCAACTTCGTAGCCACCTTTGCTAAGAACAGCATAACCTCCAGAATTCGGAAGAGAAAATTTAGGGTCAAACTTTTTCGTCCCATTGCTGGAAATAATTCCGCTCATTCTCTGGTTGCTGTCTCCTCTGGAAATAAAATAATAGTCCAGGTTAACATCGCGGTTAGTAGGGTTGTATATGCTGATATATTCCTCTTCGCTGTCTTTGCCAGTAGTATCATAGTAAACCTCAGAAATAACAACATCTTTTGCAGGAATGCACTGAGAAATTAATCCGCCATCATAGTTCCAAACCTTATCAAACTCATCAAGAAACTTCTTAGCGATGCCTTTATCATGAATTATCAATATATTCTCATCGTTCTTCTCATCGCCAGAACTAGAAGGGTTGTATGATCCAGTTATAACTGTTTCATTATCTATAATAAAAACCTTATGATGCATATTATACTTATTGTTGTCTTTTTTGACATCCATTCCATTCTCCAAAAACCTGTTATATTCCGAGTAATCGCTTACCTGAGTATTCTCAAAAACACCTTTAACCTTTACTCCATTATTATGCAAGTCAACTATTTTTCCCCCAATACCATCATCAGTAAAGCTGAATGTCATGAAATATATCTCGCTCTTCGCGTTCGATAAAGCATCAATCACATGAATGGAGCAGCTGTCATCAGGGCAGAAGTAATTCTCAACTTTAGTATCCTTCAGATAGACGATTGGATATTCAACCTCTGACCCTCCAGAAAATATTTCATTATACAGCTCGTCGAATTCATCCTCGTAATTCTTTGCAAGGTGCTCTGAAGTTATTATCAGCATATTATTATTGTTTTTGAAATTGCAATTTTCAGTTGGATTGAACGATCCTGTAAAGAAAGTTTTCCCATCCACTACGCAGAACTTGTTGTGTGTCAACTGATAGCCAAAATTAACAACAGGCTTCAGCTCAGCAGAAGATTTTTCATTGTCAACATCTGTGACCAGCTTAACATCAATGTCATCCCTTTTTAATGCATCTTTAACCTCGGGTAGATCAAGATCAAACAGCGCGCAATGGATCGACTGCTTCGCACTCTTTAACAGGCCAGCTAATTTTTCCCTGCATCCATCCTGCGGGCAAAAATACACTTCCATTCTTTTTTCATCTTCCATGACAACTGTTGACTTTTTGGTGACATGGCCAGTAGGCTCATTTGTTGTGCATCCGCTGATCAAGACAACTATCAAAACAAGAAAAACAATTTTTTTCATGCTTAAGTTATTGGAGAATCTTTCATATATTTCTTACGGCTTTTTTAGAGCCGCATGCTTCGCAAATCATAAGCATGATCCTGCCTTCTTTCACCAGTTTTGTGTCTGGCCTGTTGCATTCATTGCAGTACAAGAATTCTTTGATGTACGATTCAAGCTTCTTCTCAACCAATTTTGGAAAAACCTTTCCCTGAAGCATAAGCCTCTTCCCATCAATATGACCGGGCTTAGCCAATTCCCTGAACAGGAATTTTGCAAAATGCCTCGGGTCCCTCCTCATCACAGAAACTATTTCCTCGAAGTTGGTTATGAATGTTTGGTTGCCTTGGATTTGAATCTCAGGCTTAGGTATTTCTAGCCTATCATTCTTTTCGGAGTTTTGCGGCAAATTTTCTTCCGCTTCTTTTAGCATATCCTCATAACTTTTCATATAAACACTCTCTTAGGGCAGCCAGGATTTATACTTTTTTAACAACGCCTGGCTTCGGCTCATACCATATTCCATCCGATAGCAGCTCGCCCACAGCTTCTTTAAACGAATTTTCATCAATTTTCGACTCTTCAAGCAGCCTTTTTATTTCGATGCCTTTTCCCTTGTCTAATTTTTCAATCAACTCCATCAGCATAGGCTTATGGTCATGCTCTTTCTTTTTTTCCTTTTCGCCTAAAGTTTCTATCATACCGTCGATTTCTTTCTCAGCATAGCCATACTTCTTTATCATGAATTTTTTTAACTCCTCAAAATCAGCAAACTTGTCCTTGTTTTTCTGAACTCTTTCATATATTTTTTTCTTCTGCACCAATTCTTTTAACACTTTCAATTTGTGGTAAGCTTCATAGTTATTGCTGGCTTTTCTAATAATTTCAGGAATAATATAATTCTCCCCGTTGTATTCCCTGACTTTGCCTATCAAAAAAACATTTTCGCCAACATTTACTTTTTCAAAAAAATCAGCATCTTCCTTGAAAGCTTTAACCCTTATACCATCTGTATCATCATCAATCGTCACAGAAGAATAGTTGCCATCCTCGCTCATGAATTTTTCGACAACCGTTCCAACAATTTTAGCGCGCGATATTTTTTCCCCGAATTTTGTCAGGACATAACTGGGTTCCATGCCTTCTTTTCTGATAAATTTGGAATCGGTGATATCAGATATTCTTGTCAACTTTGTTGTTTGCCTTAGTGTTTCCATGCCTGTTATTATATGATATTAAACTTTTATGGTTTGTCTAGACTTTCTGCACAACATGCGGCTTCGGCTCAAAGATCAAGCCTTCTTCTTTCATCTTCTTGATTATTTCTTCAGGCCTTTCAACATTTTTTTCCTTGGCGAGCTTAACTATCTCTTCGATTGGGATGTTTTTTCCTATTGACTGGCTCAGCTCATCAATCACATCAAGAAGTATTCTTATCTTGCTTCTCTGAGCGCTTGTTGCAGCGGCTCCTTCTGCCCTGTCAATATCTATTAGCCCGGTCTCCGGGTCAAATCCAAACTGCCTTAAAGAATATTTCAGCACATCAATCGCCCTTTGGGCATCCTCTTCTTCGACTTTTTCCTTTAGCCTTACTTTAGCGCTTGCTTCAGACAATCTAATCAACCCTTCATACTGCCTGAGTGTTATTGGGACTGGAGATTCTTCGCCTGTTGACTTGCTTCTTAAGCCGACATAAAAATCTTTCAATTTTTTTCCAGCCTCTTGGGTTAATTCCGGCCTGCAGTGCATCTTTGCATAAGCTATGTATTTTTTAAGAAATTGAGTTTCAATTATTGGCTTGGATTCATCTTGCTTGAAGTGCCTTGCATCAAGTATATGGTCGACCATCTTTTCATCTGTTTTAGCATCAGGGATATCCCTTAAGGCAAACTTGAGGTCAAACCTTGACAGCAGTGTTTCTGTTATGTTGATTTGCTCGCGGATAGGAATGTAAGGATCAAACCTGCTGAACTTCGGGTTTGCGCCTGCAAGCACAGATGTTTTCGCTGGCAAAGTCGCTACAATTGCAGCTTTTGCTATTGAAACTGTCTGAAGGCTTAACGCTTCATGCATTGCAACTTGGTCATCGCTGTTCATTTTTTCGAATTCATCAATGCTGACAAGAGAGTTGTTTGCGAGAACTAGTGCACCTGCCTCAAGAACCCATCCCCCCATGAATTGTTCATCCTTAATCACGCTGGCGGTCAACCCAGGTCCAGTGACTCCTTTTCCGCTTACATATTTCCCTCTTGGTATTATATCTGAGGCCAATTTTAATAGCATGGACTTGCCGACTGCTGGGTCTCCTATAAGAAGCACGTGAATATCGCCGCGAATCCTTGTCCCGTCTTTCAGGAAATGTGGAGTTCCGCTAAACAGCTGAAGGATAATTGAAAGCTTGACATTCTCCAAGCCATACATGCTAGGAGCGAGCGATCCGATTAGTTTTTGATATATTTCTGGGTCTTTTGCAAATCCTTTAATCTTCTTTTCATCCTCTGGGCTGATATCGATTTCATCCCATTCTTCTTCTGATGTTTCAAAGTTGTTGGCATCTATCAGTATCTCCATCTGCCTAGTTTTTGTCCCTTTGGCTGTTTTTTTTGGGACTTCTTTTAATATTCCAAATACCTTTATCCTGTTTCCGGGCTCGGACTTATTCCTGAGTTTAGGCGATACCAAATCCTCTTTCAGGAAGATCATTATTTCCGAAGGCCTCTCGCCGGTTGTTATCTCATAAGGCTCTTCTATTGCCACCCATCTTGCATCGAACAATTTCTCCTTTATAACTTTGAAATTCCTTCTATTCCCGCAATCGCATTTTACAGGATAGCTTATTGTTTTTTCTTTTTTGTCTTGTATTACATTCATTCTCTGGCCGCATTCCTGGCATTCAAAAACTATCTCTGAAATTTCTGGCCTTACCTCAGAAGCCCTTTTAACAATCCCATCGACCGTCAAGAATTTCCCGATATGCTCTGCTCTTATGTTTCTTATTCTTAGCCCGGTATTTTCTGGCAGGTTAAAAAATCTTATTTTTATCTCTCCTTTTTTTGGGAAGTCTATCTGTTTTATGGATTCGTTTATTATTTCAAGATTTTCATCAGGTTTTTCGAGAATAGCATCAGCCAAATCAGGGTTGAATTTATCAAGCTCGCTGAAGTCTACCTTAAGCGTTCTTGAGCCTTGACTCACAGCTAAAGCTAGGTCTTTATAGTATTTTTCCCTTAAGAATTCTGTGAATTGATCGATGATATCATTATTTTTCATAATAACTATTTTTTAATAGCATCTATATCTTTTAATCTTTTTGACAAAACATTAACCGCATATTCTATGTCCTCGACTTTTCTTCCCCCAGTGCACACAATCTTACCAGAGCTGAACAATAGAAAAGCAACTTTAGGGTCTTTCATCCTGTAAACTAATCCAGGAAATTGCTCAGGCTCATATTCAGAATCTTCAAGCTCAAATGCAATGTGGTCTAGGTTTATTTTGCCATCAAGCTTAGATGAAGCAACAATATTTTGGATTTCGATCTTGTATTTCTTAGGATTGCCAATCTTTTTTTCTTTCAGGATTTTGACAACTTTTTTGATAACTATCGTAACATCTTCAACGCTTCTTGCCCCAGTGCAGACAATTTTTCCGGAAGAGAAAATTAATGTAGCAGCTTTCGGGTCTTTTACTCTATAGACCAAACCAGGAAATTGTTCTGGTTCATATTCGGTTCCTTCAATGTGTTCAACTAACATTTCAAGAGGTATCCTTATTCCGAAAGCCGCAGAAGCAACAATGTTCTCAACCTTTATATCGAATTTCTTTGCCATGATCCCCACTTACATTATTATCTTGATTGATATATTTAAATGGTTAATTTTTAAGTGTAGCCATCCTTGTTGAGCAAAAACTCGTTTAATTTCCAGACTGGAATTATCAAAGTTTTACTATGTTTTATCAGATTCTCTTCGTACCATGTAATAATAACTGGAATTAGTTTCTGGCTGTTTTTTATTCTGAATTTCGTTCTAGCGATTGGGTTATTTTTTGTAAATTTTTGAAATTCTTCAAGTCTTTCTTCATGATCTTTTATAGCTTTTTTTAATGCCGATGATTTGTATCTGCCAGCAGACCATTGTTTGCAGTCTATCAGAAATGTTGCATTATTGTCTGTTGCTATTATGTCGACTTCATATCTTCTTGATGTTTTGAACCTGAAGTTGTTCCATGTTTTGAAGTCATATTTTTCTAGGATTTTTGAAACTAGCCTTTCGAAGTCTTGCCAGTTTATATCTTTAATTATTTCTTCTATTTGTCTCCCTTTAAGGAGCTCCAATTTAATCTGTTTAAGTGATATCATAAATTAAATGGATAATTAATTGTTTAATAAACTAAACACCTATTTCTATAATTAAATAATGAAGTCTTGAGAGTTAAAATTAGAATACAATCCGAGTTGCAAAAATTATTAACCATATACAATTCAAACCTAAGAAAGTTATTTCTGTAATACCAGTTAAACCGTACAAAATGAAAAGAATTAAAGTTAGTAAAAGATTACACCCAACTATGGATAAACCTATAATCTTTAAGGAGGGGTTGGTTTTTGAGGCTGAAAAACTCACGAAAATTTCATATAATATAAAGAACATACAAAACATTAAGCAAAAAATAGTGTGAATAGGCGAACCTTCAGCTATAGTTAATCCAGTGAGAATTAAAAACAAGGAGGCTAAAACACCTGAAATTATGCTGAAAATATTTGACTTTAAATTAAATTTCAAGTTCAAACCATACATATATGGTCCATTCAACAAAGCAATTGATGTGCAAAAGAAAATTACCAGTGGTTTCATTTCACTATTCGAACTAATATCACTTATTGTTTTATGCATATATGAATCTTGCTCAGAACCTCTTCATGTGTTGTCCTGAATTAATGTCCTCTCGATGATTTTTATTGGTTTTCATAAATTAATCACTTCTTCATCTTATCCATGAACGCCTGAGATGGAGTTCTTGTATGGTTATTGTACAAGCTCATATGAGGTCTCT
>PFTQ01000005.1 GCA_002789635.1 Candidatus Aenigmarchaeota archaeon CG_4_9_14_3_um_filter_37_18
AGGGAAAATATTCATTGGGTTTGCTTTAGTATCAATTGTGGTGATATTATTTACGAAAATAAACACTGATGATGAAGCTAAATTAAATGGAAATTGAATGATCATTTATTCTATAGTAGTGTTAGTAAGACAAATTATACTCATACCTTTGTGATGGGTCAAGCAACAAAGAGAAGGGAGCTAAGGTACCAATATCATAGCCTAAAGTTGTCGGCCCCATATAAACCCCTTCTTGCAAGCCAGGAAGTGCGTTAACTCTTTCTCTGAGCGGTCCAAAATAATTTTCACCTTGACTTGAAACCCCGCCTCCAATAACAATTGCCTGTGGATCAAAAGTATGTATTAAATGACCTAATACGAGAGCCATTGTGTCAACTGCACCATCAACAACATTTTGAGATACCTGATCACCTGATCTTGCAGCTTCGAAAACATCTCTTGTATTAATTCTATCGAAGTTAAAAGTTCCTCCACTAATAAAACTATTCCAATGTTCATGCAATTTTGAAGGGTTCATTCCATATAAAATTTCTCTTGCTATATCTCGAATAGAATTACCAGAAGCATATGCTTCCAAACAACCGAACCTTCCACACCCGCACTGCCGAGGAATTGCTAAATCATAAGTATAAAAATAATCAGGAGCTGCTACAGTATTATGCCCGCATTCAAGTGCATTTCCGTTCTTCCCAACAATAAGTCTTCCATCATGAACGGCCCCAAAGCCAATTCCAGAACTTACAGTGGAATAAATCAGATGCCTTACTTCTTCCCAATTTTCTGGCCTAAACATAAACTGAGCTAAAGCTGCAGCATTTGCATCATTCGCAAGCAGAACTTTTGCTGGACATATATCCAATTGATCTCTTATCGGAGCTACAACAGGAACAATCCCTCGAGCTTTTAGGTTTGGGGGGTGGTCTATAGAAACCCCGCTTATAAATGGACCGCATGAGCTTATTCCGTATCCATATGCATCTGCTGGATTAACTCCAGTCCTCATTATCAATTCTCTAGTCATTTCTATTACTTGCCGGCTTACAGACATATGACCCGTATCTGTTGGAGATGGTCTTTCTATTCTATTTACCACTTTTAATTTATTCCCATCAAGTTCTGCAAAGGCAAGGGCGAATTTAGTGCCGCCTATATCAAGACCGTATAAGTAAGGCATAGGATGAGATTGGATGTGAAAGATTAATTGCTAACTCTAATATTAAACAGAAATATTTTTTCTATTTTGATTTATCATATTCATTTATTTCAAGGGATTAAGATTACAATAGGATATTATCAAAATCACTTCAAACTATACCCGCCATCAACAACCAAGACTTGGCCTGTTATATAACTTGAATCATCAGAAGCTAGAAATGCAATCGCTTTTGCAATCTCTTCTGGCTTGGCAAATCTCTTCATGTATATTTTATTATTTTCACTTTCCCTGAGTTCTGGGCTTGCCTTCTTATTCATCTCGGTTTCTACCCAGCCAGGGGCGACAGAATTAACATTAATAAAAGGTGCTAATTCTTTTGCAAGGGTCTTTGTAAAATTAATAACACCAGCTTTTGAAGAGTTGTAATCATAAACACTGGTTCTGCCGCAATGGCCTAACCCGCGAATAGATGAGATATTCACTATCTTGCCAGATTTTTGTTTCATCATATGTGGGACTACAGCCTGAGAGCATATAAAAACCCCTAAAAGATTTGTGTCCAAAGTTTTTTTCCAATCATCAGTTGTGAGTTCTAAAAACGGTTTGGGTGCAACCATGCCAGCATTATTTACAAGAATATTAATACTGCCGAATTTTTCAAGTGTTTTATTAATCATCAATTTGACTTCATCAGGCTTGGAAACATCTGCTTTAATTGAGATAGCCTCTGTTCCTAGTCTAGTAATCTCTTCAACAACTTTTTCTGCCTCTTCTTTGGATTTATTATAATTGACAACAACTTTAGCCCCTTGCTTTGCAAACTCTATTGCGGTCGCTCTTCCAATACCACGACTAGAACCGGTTATAATTGCAACTTTATCTTTCAATAACAAATAAACACCTCAACACAAATAATATCCAAAACAATAATTAAATATCTTCTCGAAAGAGTTGGCACAATTTTTCCAAATCCCAAGAATTATGCAACTTACAATTTAGATTTTAAAAATTAAAAGCATTTATTTTCCCTTGAATACAAATCGCAGACTATATAAAATATCATCTTTAATGCTCAACAGAAATCGTATTTAATTATAATACCGAAGTAAAGAACAGAGGCAAATGATGCCTCTTCATGATTATTTCTTCTTGGTTTTCTTCTTTTTAGGACCATTAGTAGATTCCCTTCTTAGTCTCCTGAACAACTCGTCAACAAAGAACCTGCTTTTAGGCTTCTTCTTGACTTCATTCCTGCATTTAGAGCACAATGGAGCACGCCGTCCTAGCCAATCCACTTTAACTAACCTTCCCACTTCCTTAATGGGCTTACCGCATTTCGAACATTTCTTTTGCATCAAACCTAAAATAATTTTAGATTTAAGAGATATTAAAAATTACTCATTTCATCAATGCCAATATGTCTGACTTTGTTATTATTCCTACTATCTTCTGGTTGTCGCTCACAAGAACAGCCTGAACGTGTTCAAGAAGCAGTTTAACCACATCTATGCTTTCTTCGGAGCTGACTATAGGGAAGGCTTTCTCCATTATATCCCTGACTTTTGTTCTCCTGAGGTTTTTCTCCATGTTGTTGATGATTGTTTTTTCAGTGATGCTGCCTAGGTATAAGTTGTTGTCGATGACCGGGATCTGGGAGATGCCAAGCTTTCTCATCCACTCTGTCGCTTCAGTTACTCTATGGCTGGGCTTCACAGACACTATGTTTGTTTTCATTATCTCTTTAGATTTTATCTGGTCTTTTTCCTTGAGGATGGACATGATTTTGTTTACTGTGGATAGCGTCGGGTTGACTTTTTCCCCTTCTATCTTTGATATATGCGCCTGAGAGACATTTATAGCTTCTGCCAGCTTCTGTTGGCTGATGCCATGCTCTTCCCTGAGTTCTTTGATTAATTTACCTGTAATTATAACCATGAGTTATATTTAATCACGATAATTATAAATAATAATATATAAGCAAAAACAGAAAAGGTTGAAGTGGTTTTATGAAAGTATCAATCGAAAAAATGAAAGAAGTTCTGGCTGTTCCAAATCAAAAATCTGAATTGGTCGAGAGGAAAGTTTAATAATAAAATGTTATTAAGCCCTCAAAGGTATCGGCCATCCAGACTCGCTAACAGACGGCTTATGCGAAGCATCATCAAGAATATTGTCAAAATACTACATTGAGAAGAAAGGCTTTATCTGCCATCACAACCTGGACAAGGGATTGTTGGTTGGCGGTGTCTCTAATCCTACATTCGGCGGCGGAAAGATAATCGAAACCCCTGATGTTACTGTGGCAGGGACTGCAACTATTGTCGGGGATATTGGTGAAATCAAGAAGATGATTTACGAGGAGGTTGACGCTTATCTAAGCAAACAATTGAGGTTCGTTGACAAGCTTAACCCTGAGATATTCGTGAAAATACACCCGGGGTCGCAGGATCTTGTCGGGTTGTATGAAAGGTTTGGCAAGGGCGATATTCCATTGGCAAACGATACTTCTATAGGCGTGGGTTTTGCCCCTTACTCTAAGCTCGAGAAAATGATTTTGGATATTGAGCATTTCCTGAATGACCCTAAGACAAAGAAGTCATATCCATTCATCGGCGAGGATATCAAAGTCATGGGATACAGGAATGACAGAGACATCACAATCACAACATGCATTGCCTGGGTTAGCGAGTTTTCCAGCAGCTTGGAAGAATATTTTGACCAGAAGGAGAAGGTGAAACAATTGCTGAAGAAATTTACTGACGGGAGTACAGAGATATTCATCAACACTGGCGATGGAAAAGAAAGCGTCTACCTGACTGTCAGCGGGACTTCTTGGGAGAATGGAGATGATGGGCAGGTTGGTAGAGGCAACCGGATTAACGGATTGATCACGCCGTGCAGGCCTATGTCACTTGAAGCAGCCGCCGGGAAGAATCCTGTTTCGCATGTAGGGAAAGTCTACAACTTCAAAGCGCAGGAAATTGCAGAAAAGATCGAGAAACTGCTGCGTCCAGAAGAAGTGTCTGTGCAGCTGCTGTCGCAGATAGGAAAGCCGATAAACCAGCCTTATGTCGGGATAAAGTACATCTCGAATGACGGGATCGACGAAAGGGAAGTTCAGCAAATCATCGAGGAAAGCTTGTCTGTGAAAGGGTTGGAAGAGTTCAGAAACAATATACTGAATGGGAAGCTGAGTGTGTTTTAAGGGAATAGAAATACCAAAATTGATTTATATGAAATTGGTAAAATATTTACTGATATTACTATTTGAATTGTTAATAATTTTTGTCTCTTTTGGAAATCCTATTTGGTTATATAATAATATGTTTTTAATTTTACTTTTGTTTCTTATAACATTTTTCCTTAAGATATTTAATATTATAGACAAAAATGAATCTAAAATAATTATTGTAGTTTTAATTTCAGGGATTGCTATTGTTCTAGGTTTTTCTATTTTGACTGATGCGTATGAGTTTGAAAGGTTAGCTTCACCAGAATTTAGAAATTATGATTTTATGATTGATTTTTCTCCGTCAAATACTAGAGTTAAGGTCATAAACCCAGAAATAAATATTGATTATTCCAAAAAAAATGGTAATTTAACTTTCTATCTAAGTAATGATGATATAAAAAAGTTAGGAGGGTCTACAATAGAGGTACCGTTAACTTCCAAAATTGAAAGTGTGATTGTCTCTGAAGAAAATCAAAAAATTGAAGAAGGTAGTAATTATACGAAAAGTTACCACTCAAATAACAGTATTACTATATGGTTTGATAACATATCGCCTAACAAGAATGATATAAAAATAGTTGTTTCATTTTATTCTGGTTTAGAGCCAAATGGAAATTTTAAATTGAGAATAGAATCAGAATATGTTATCTCCTACTATTCAAATGAAGTTTTCTTTTTGTATTTGGATCCATTTGAATGTAGCTCCCAATATGAATGTATAAGAGAAAAATTTAATTCCAAAATAGTAAATGAAGGTGGAAAAATAATTGTTTCTTATACAGAAGATTACTATGAAAATTATACTCCAACTGAAGATAGTTACAAAATATTTATACAAGAATTTTCATTAAACACAGTCAATAAAAATTATTTAAGGGAATTTAGATTTAAAGAAGCATTTGGGATTAGTTTTATTACATCAGGTGCCTTTGGACTTTTAATAGAAATGGGTGAATGTATATTATTATTTTTTAATTCAGAGTATAGAAAAATTGGAAATAGAAAAAAACCAATTAGTTGATAAATTTAATCATTAAAAATTACTTTTAAATCCCCACTTTCCCAATATTATCTCCAGGTGAACTAATGGGAATAAGATTAGAACTCTTCATAAGAATTCTATTGTCTTTTGTCCTGGGAGTAATAATAGGCTTCTGGGCGATATGGGCAGGAATCTGCTGGTGTCTGCAATTCCTGATAATACTAGTGACAGGAAAAAGGAATGCGAGCCTGCATAAACAGATCGAAAAATGGTTCAAATTCTATGTCAAGTCATATGAGTATTTATATCTGTTAACCGACAAAAGACCATTATAAGAGAGAAGAAACGATATGAAAGCGTTCGTTACTGAGACTTTTTTAGGTCTATTTGCATTTGATGAAAAGGAGAAATTAGTAGACAAGGTTCTATTCCCGAAAGACGCCAAAAAAATAGTTGATGCCTTAGAAAATCCTGAAGAATATAGAAAAAGATTAGAAGAATCCTTAAAGAAGAAAGGCTATCTAATTGAAGAATCAGATGAAATCAAAACACCATTCAGAACCATAGCAAAAGACCTAGGCTATTCTGACACGGAATTGAATAAGTTTCTGACAGAAATAGGAATAGAATTCACAAGAAGAAAGACAAAAAAAACAGTAAAGAAAGATAAAATAATCATCCAGACTGTCAACGCAATAGACGAGCTGGACAAATCCATAAACATCTTTGTCGCCCGGTTAAGGGAATGGTATGGGTTGCATTGCCCTGAGCTTGAGCAGAGCATAGACAAGCACGAGAAATTCGTCAAGTTAATCTCAACTTACGGCCTAAGAGACAACATCAAAGAAGAAGGCTTGTCAGAATTGGCTAAGTCAAGCATGGGAATTGACCTGGCAGGAGAGGACGAAGAAATCCTAAAAGAATACGCAACAAACCTGAAAGAAATGTACAAGCTGAGAGATCATCTTGAAAAATACACCGAGAAGATGATGAAAGAGATTGCCCCTATCTTCTCTGAAATTGCAACTCCTATTCTTGGAGCAAGGCTGATAGCACTGGTTGGGGGATTGGAAAAACTCGCCAAAAAACCTTCGTCAACTTTACAATTGATGGGCGCAGAAAAAGCGCTGTTCAGATATTTACGAGGCCAGGGGAGAAGCCCGAAGTTCGGCATATTATTCACTCATTCATCCATTCAAAAAGTCCCTGATAAGAAACGGGGAAAAGTCGCAAGGGTCCTAGCGTCAAAAATGTCTTTAGCGCTTAAGATGGACTATTATGGCTCTAAGGCTAGTCCGGATATATTAAAGAAGGAAGTCGAAAAAAGAATTAAAGAGATTTTAGAGGATAATCATGTCAAAGAAAAGAAATAACGCAAAAGTCAACGAATTTGAAGGAACATTTCTAGCAGACGGCAAGCTATGCACAAAGAACATGATCCCAGGAAAAAGAGTTTATGACGAATTCCTTTACAACTCAAAGCACGGCGAACTAAGGTCATGGGATCCAAGAAGAAGCAAGCCGGCTGCAGCAATATACAAAGGCCTGCATCACTTCCCGCTCAAGAAAGGGATGAAAGTTCTTTATTTGGGCGTGGCATCAGGAACAACATGCTCGCATTTCTCAGATTTAGTCGAAAAGGAAGGGATAATCTATGGAATCGAAATTTCTGACCGTGTTTTAAGGGAGATTCTGACGATTGCGAAGGAGAGAGGCAACATCGTGCCAATTCTAGCTGACGCAAGGATGCCTGAAGAGTTCCCGTGGATCGAGGATGTGGATTTAGTTTACGCTGACATTGCAATCAAGGACCAGTCTGAAGTTCTGATAAGGAACTGCAAGAAATTCCTGAAGCCTGGCGGATTCGCGATGATTGCGATTAAATCTAGGAGCATCGATGTCACAAAAAGGCCTACTGACGTCTACAAGGAAGAAAGGAAGAAACTTGAGCAATTCTTTAATGTCACTGATTTTGTTACTCTTGAGCCTCATGAGCGCGATCATGGGTATTTTGTGCTGAAGAGGAAATAATTTTCTTGTTAATAGAAAAAAATAAAAAGAGAAGGAGCATAAACACTAAACAGCAGGCTTCATCCACCCGACAACCCGCCCATTTCTAATCATATTCACCCTCCATTTCAAGACATCCCTATCTTGTATTAACGAAGCTTCCATTCTTCCCAACTCCATCATATTCCCACCTCTTTGCTATATTTGGATTTGGCTGGCTGAATTCAAAAATACTCTTCTGAGCAACTAAAACATCACTGATAAGCATGCTCTCCTGACAGCTCTTGCAGAATACCCTATCCTTCCCGAACCCGTCCAAGAATTTGATTATCCTTGGTGAATGGCATTTTACGCACTGCATACTTATCGCCTACATAAGAATAGCAGCAGGGGTATACCTACCTTTCCCAACCAATGTTGGAATGAATGACTAAACCAAGGATCAATATGCTTCCTTTATACTAAACAGAAGCTATAAATTGCTTTAAAAAATCTTCTAAGTCATCTTGACTCACAGAAACACCAATAGCTGATTTATGTCCCCCTCCTCTTACAGTAGAGACTTTTTCCTTGACTTTTTCGAGAATAGAAACCAAATCCTCACTCCTTTCGCTCTGTTCTAACCTAATGCTGATTTTTTTGTGGTCATTTCCCATTTCCCTGCCGATAACGCATACGATCCACTCAGGATATCTCTGCCTTATCTTGTCGGATATAAAAGATGTTAAAGCGCTTATATTGGATTTCCTGGCCTCATAAATAATGATTTTCTTGTCATGATAGAACTTCGCCTTCTGTTTCACATTTATCAGCGAGTCCTCAGTCTCATAATTAACCCTGTCATAAAATTTCCTCAGAGCAAAAGAATGCTGAGTCAACCCATTGATGAATTTATCCGGCCTGTTCTTGGATTCAACTAATGCGAGCACAGACGCCTTTGCCCCCTCAACCTTCTTGATCATCCTCCCTGACCTCACCATATCCCACAGCTGGCCGAATATCGAGTTCTCGGCGATCTTCTGGGTGATTTCTTTTGAATTGAATATCTCCGGGTTCTCCTCCATGACTTTTTCAAAAACCTCCCTGCACAACTCCACCCGATGGTCTTCGGTTATCCCTATCGCAGCTATCCATGCAACCTTCTCTTCAGGAAACATATCAACAAGCAGCTTATAAACCATATAAGAAACCGGCACAACCTTGTCGTCTTCCCCTTCAAATAATCTCGGGTTGAAATAGGACATGCTTGAATCTTTAGAATGCCTGCTAAACATATGGTGGTCAAGTACAAAGCCTTTGAATATGTTGAGCTTGCTTGAATCAACAGAAACATCCAGGACAAACACATAATCTGGGTTGATGACTTTCAGCTGGTTTATCATGCCTTTGCTGACATTCTCCTCTCCTCGAATAGGAAAAAGGATCGGATAATCGTCTATCAACTCCTTAATCAGGATGGAAAACAAAGCCGCAGACGTGCATCCGTCAGCATCATCATGGTGAATTACGCAGATGTCATCGCTCTTCTCGATTTTTTTGAGGTTTTCCTTGATTTCCTCAAGCATCTGGTGTAGGTTTTGATTGTTCATTTAACTTCAATAACTCCTGCCTTCTTAAAGCCATTAATTTTTGTTGCATCTTCTTCTTAGTTTCAATATAATACTCTACAACCGAGCACATGGAATCTACATGATGAAATATTATTGCCTCGAATGACCTTGGGGAAACTGTTCCTGAGTCCCCTGGATGCGAAGCAACTATATGTATTACGTCTTCAGGAAAATTCTGGTGATACAGCTCAGCAATAGCAAGAGTTGTGTGGTCCAAAGGCATTCCTGTAGGGACTAAATCGTCATCCTCGTCCCGGTGGAATTCGAATGCTTTCATTATGTCATGGAGCACTGATCCAGCAACAAGGGAATCCATATCCAATTTCAGGCCGTAGTTCTTTTCAAAGACTTTTGCAGTTTCTATAACCAATTCAGTTACCTGAATGGTGTGGCTGATGATATCCCTTTCTACAGGGCCCATAGATGAGCTTGAAACACCAAAAACACTGCCTGCCCGGTCGAGATCCTCTCTCTTGTATTTTTTGAAATCTTTGTTATACAGCTCTGTCTCTTTTATGACTTTGACTACTTTTTCCCTTAGTTCTTTGTTTTTTATGTGTTTCGTGAGCTCGATTAATTGATTCACCATACCACCTTTAAGGATTATTTACGCTTTTAAGGTTTTTGTATCTGATGTTAGTTAAGAATAGTACTAACAAAAAAGGTTAACAAAAGAAAAAAATGTTAGCCGAACAAACTTGCGAGTCCACCGGCAGCCTCTTCGGCTTTTTTCTCTTGATCTTCTGGCGATGGTTCCTCTTTCTTGTGTTCTTTTGGCGCTTCAACAGCTGCTGGTGCTGCCACTGCTACAGGCATTGCTGCCTTGCTGATAACTTCTTCAATATTTACACCATCTAATGCCGCGACTAATGCTTTGACTTTTACGTCTTCTGCCTTTGCACCTGCTGCTTCTATCACTTTCTTAACATTCGCTTCATTGATTTCTTTGCCGCTTGAATGCAATAACATCGCACTGTAGATATATTCCATTTTTTACACCTCCTAATCATTAAAACCTGTTTTCAACTTAAGGTTTTGAGCATGAATTTCCGCCTTCTTTAAGATATCCTCGATCACGCCTTTGTCAAGGATGTTGCACTCCACTCCGAGAGTCTTCGCTTCTCTAAAGGCTTTCCCGATCATTATTTTTATAGACTGTTTTGTTGGGTAGCCAGTGTTCACGGATAGATTGATTGCATGATTATAAGCGAGTTGAATCTTGTTTAAGTATTCCTTTTCGTCGACTGCAAGTATATCCCTGCCGAAGACTATCCCGTTTTCCCATGCTGCCAAAAGGCTGATTCCAATAACCATAGGCTGAATATCAAGCTTCTTAAGGATATCGGATATCTCTGGCTTAATCTCATCGCCTTTTTTCACAAGCAGGGTTTCTTTTCTGACATGAATCTTTCCTTCCTGAATCATTGCGGGTATTTTCACCCTTTGGAAATCCCCTATAGCTGGCCCTGCTGGAAGCTGTGTTGGACCTTCAGGAATAACTATATCATCTGTTGATATGTCTCCTGACTTTGCATATGTTGGGGATTTGTTCTGTTCAAGGATTTTGAATAGCTTAAATGGATTCATATTTGTAAGCATTAGAGCAGGTTCTTTAGCGTCGAGATCAAGGAGTTTTTTAAGGCCTTTTTTTTCTGTTGAGCCTTCCAGGGATCTTTCGATAATGCATTTGTTTCTCATGAATATTTCGGCTTGGGCTCTTAAGTCTCGCCTGATGAACTGCAACTGCCTGGATGGGAGCTTGTAAAGGTCTAGCAAACCCACTACTGAATACTTCTTCAGAACTTCTGTTAATTTTTGGGTCTCATCTATTTTCCTTTTGCTTGCCATTACCATCCCTCTATTTTCATAGGCTTGCCCATTGATAATTTGAGATAGACTTTGGAAATGTTGTTCTTTCCCTTTGAAAGCCTGGTTTTAAGGAAGTTTAATATCGCATCAATATTTTCAGCAACATCCTCATCCTTCATTTCCTCAGACCCTATGCACATCTGGATCATCGGCTGTTTGGAAGTTTTGATTTTTATTCCCCTTTCAAAGTCTTCGACTGTCTTCTGGATGTCTCCTACGAGCGGCTTAGGCATCTTTCCGACAGGAGCAAGAAATTTACCTAAATGCTTTCCTACAACAGGCATAAGCTTCGGCTCTGAAAGGAATATTGACGTTTCTTTGATCATTTTCTTGAAGTCTTTCTTGTTTTCAGCAAGCTTTTGTATTTCCTCCCCTGAGACTACTCTCGCTTTTTCCAGCTTTTTAACAGAATCTGCAAATAATGTCACAGAAGACGGCTTCCCTGGAATTTTTGGGAGGACAAACAATTCATCAATCTGGCTTTCAGCCTTTTTAAGGTCTAGGTCTTTTAATGTTATGATTAGGTCAAATCTTTGGTTAAATTTTCTTTTTTTCGAGGATTCTCGTAGTTTTTTGATTTGTTCGTTTGTTTTCATAGCTTTCCCTCCTGCCTTAAGCAGTGCGAATGGGATAGATTAGATTGGGGGTTAAGATTTATAAAGGTTATTTGTTTTTTAGGACTGTAGATTACTTCCTTTTCTCATCGTTCAGCTTCAACACAGCCTCAGCAACCATTTTGAACTTATCAGTGAACTTATTATCCAATTCCAAAAGCTTCCTGACAACATCCCGATATGTCATCTCGTAGTCTTTAGGGAGGTTTTCTACTTCATCAAATTTCTTCTCAAGCTCATCGACCTTATTTCCAATTATCACTGTGGCCTTCCTGTAGTTTTCAAGAAACATCTCCAATTCAAACACCTTTGCCAGATATTTGTTTTCTTCTTCTATGGCTTTTTTGATACTGTCTTCAATCGGCTTTAAATCCAGCTTATCGAGCTTTTTAACTATTCGCTTGGTTCTTCTCCTTTCAGAAAAATATAAGAAAGCAACTGCTCCCAAAAAAACCGAAAGAACTCCAATAATAACTATGAAGTTTAATTGCTCTATCATTCCATCAACTTATTACTTAATAGTGAAGAAAAGTTTAAGAATCTAATATGTTCCTGACTTCGCTCTCCAAAAGGCCAAAGTGCAAAGCGATCTTGCCGACTTCCCACCCATAGGAATTGAGCTTAACAATAGCCTGATTAAATTTCGGGTTTTTAGGGAGGTTAGAATTATTTTCTTTTTTGGCTCCCAACATAGCCCTTCTTCTGCCTCTAATTTCAGGGATTCTTTCGATGGTGCTGGCCAGATAATCTTTCACCTCATCCAGCCTAACCCATTCATCCAAGCGATCAGAAAAAGGAAACATCTCGATAGCTTCAATAAGCAGACAAAAGACCTGGTCTGTGAGAAGAGAATGCTCCCTAAGGCTGACTCTAGATACGTCCCTGACATCAGAAGGTATCTCTTCTAGGATTTGATTATTCGAGATGAAACCCCTTAACTTATTGGCATCAAGGTAACTGCATCTGAAGTGGTTTTTCAATTGCTTCATGAATTCATCTTTCAGGTATTCGCAATAGCTGCCTTGAGGAATTTCGTAGTCTACTGTATTCACCCTCTGCAATTCCGAAGAGAACTGGCCAGCATACTTTACCAGGAACAGATAATCCTTCCCGTTGCCTCTCTGGTGGAATCTTTTCAAGCAACTGATTATCTCCCAGTCCTTTATCCCGGATTCTATCAGCACTTTTACTATTGCTTTCTGGTGATTCTTGCGGTCAAATGCTTTTCCTAGGTCATGGACCAAGGCAACGAACCTGAAACTGTCCATTATTATCATTTAATGTATATACATATTAGTTTATAAATCAATGCAGAGTAATGTTGGAATGAATCCCCAAAAGAAGTAATGTAAATCCAGATACGAGTAGAAATAAAGAACAATTAAGAGTGAAATTTCTAGAAAATAGATTTTATTGGTCTTTTAGAAGAGAATCGTACTTTCCTTGCTCTATTTCCTGCAAAACTTCTTTAGGCGTCTTTCCTTCAACTGTAACAGGCATGCTCGCACAGCTGCCTACAACTTCTTTCACCGCTTTTTTGAATGTTTTAGACAACAGGGATGCCCTCTTCATCTTAGCAACTTTTATGCATTGCTGCACTGTTACATCTGCTATTATCTCCCTTATAACCTTTTCCTTAGGGACTTTCTTTGATGGGACTGCTGCTTCTTTGGTTTTTTCTTCTTTCTTGGGTTCTTTTGATTTTTCTTCTTTTTTTTCTTCTGGCTTTGATGCTGCCCCTTCTGTTTTTTTCTCGGGAGCAATTTTTTTCAAACCTAATTCTTTCCTAAGCAATGAAGAAACAGGTGGAGTTCCAACCACTATCTTATAAGATCTGTCTTTTTTGTTTATCAGGACCTTGACAGGCACATTCATTCCAGAATAATCCTTAGTTTTATCGTTTATATCTTGAAAAAGTTGACTCATGTTAATTTTTAAAGCTCCCAATCTCGGGGCTGTTGCTGGACCTGGCTTAGCTTTTCCGCCTTCTATAAGCAAATCTAAGCTCTCAATATCAGACATAGCATCAACTCATATAATTTAGTAAGGTTAAGGTATTTAAAACATTCTAATCTACTTCTTTTCTATAATCTTGACCAATCGAGCATTTACAGTGACTGGTATAGGGACAGTGACCTCGATCAACTCGATTGTAATCTCGCTTTTCACATCATTATATCTTTTTACCTTGCCTTTTTCACCCTTGAACGGGCCTCCTATAACCTCAACTATGTCCCCCTCATTCATTTCTATATCCACTTTCTTCGGCTCTAGGAATCGCTTGATCTCCCCTATAGATACTTCCTTCCTTATTATCCCCCTGGCATGGGGTATCTCTTTAATAACTGTCTCTATGTCTTTGAGCTCGCCTTCAACAAAAATATAGCCTCGAATTTCTTCCGGGTGAAAAAAAGCCTTTACATCCAATCCTTGAACTTTAACTTTCCCAGCCATGCTGTCGAGGACAACATTCTCCCTTCCGATTATAGTTTTAATTGCGTATATCATTTAAACCACCATCACTGAAACCATGTAGAATAAAAATGATATTGATCCGATAATAAAAAAACCTATTAGGCATATCCTTGATATCCTCTTCAGCTCGCTCATGCTCGGCTTCTTCGCTAAAATCAATACTCTCCTATACTTCTGGAGCGTCTCTTTCAGGTTAAAATTCAGTTTCAATTTCATAACTACACCCTAAACTAATTGTTTTTAAGCATTAATAAAATTAATAAAGAAGAATAAATAAAAGAATCTACTCAATGAACTCTATCCCAAGCTCTTCTTCAACAAATGTCTTCTTTGGCTTCAATAGCCTCTCTTCGATTATCTCTTCGCTTCCTTTAACGCCGGTCACTACTACCAAGACCCTTACTGTGTCTGCCAGATCCTTGTTTACTTGGGCTCCCCATATTATCTTTGCATCTTCATTCAATCTTCCTGAAACTGCTTCTACTACCTGTTGGGCTTCACGGATAGTTATATCAGGCCCGCCTGTTACATTTATCAATGCCCCTTCTGCTCCCTCTATATCCAATGATAACAATGGGCTGCTTAATGCTTTTTCTACAGCTTCTATTCCCCTGTTCTCTGTGTCTGACTCGCCCATGCCGATCATCGCTAATCCCCCGTTTGTCATCACTGACTTTACATCTGCAAGGTCTAGGTTTATTAGGCCTGCTTTTGTAACCAATTCTGCTATTCCTTTGACTGAGTTGACCAGAATCTCATCCGCAACTTTAAATGCAGTTGCTAAAGATACATCAGGAACTATTTCCAGCAATTTATCATTTGGTATGATTATTATAGTGTCAACAACCTTTCTCAATTCATCCAAGCCTTCTCTTGCGTTCCTCATCCTTAACTTGCCTTCCATTGTGAAAGGCAGAGTCACGACTGCAATTGTTAGTATATTCATTTTCTTTGCTGTTTCAGCTATGACCGGAGCAGATCCTGTTCCTGTTCCCCCGCCTAAACCGCAAGTTATAAAAACCATATCAGAGCCTTCAATCATCTTTTTGATGTCATCTCTGCTCTCTTTTGCAGCTTCATTCCCGACTTTCGGGTCGCCGCCTGCTCCTAATCCGCCTGTAATTTCCCTTCCTATGAGCAATTTTTTATCAGCATCTGAGTATAGAAGATCTTGAGCATCAGTATTCATCGCTATACTTTCAACTCCCTCTACGCCGACTTGCATCATTCTTGTGATAGTATTATTGCCTGCACCGCCAGAACCAACAATTTTTATGTTTGCCTTCTGCTTGTCTAGAAATTTCTTCAGCTCTTCATCATATTTATTGAGCTTAATTCCATTTTTTCTGGGTACAGCCATGAACATTTACCTCCAACAAGTTATTACAAACTATATCATTTAAGGGTAGTTAAATTTAAATGCTTTAATCTATTTTTTTCTATTTTATTGCAGTTGT
>PFTQ01000051.1 GCA_002789635.1 Candidatus Aenigmarchaeota archaeon CG_4_9_14_3_um_filter_37_18
CAACCTTTAAATACCTTCCTCACCATGTTAATTGAAGTTAAAGTGAAAAGTCGTGACAAATAGCGTTGGTTATTATGCTAATTCTATTGCTTTTTTGACTTTAAAAATAAAAAATAAGAGATGATAAAATAATGAATTTTGAAGATATGAATATTGAGAAGTCCGTGCTGGATTCTTTGAACGGGATTGGGTTTACAACCCCTACAGACATCCAAACCGAGACTATACCAATTATTAAGCAGGGATATGACGTAATAGGCCAGTCCAAAACAGGCTCAGGAAAGACAGCCGCTTTCGGAATACCTTTAGTTGAAAAAGTCTCCAAGAATGGAGGAATACAAGGCTTGGTTCTAGCCCCTACAAGAGAGCTTGCAAAGCAGATAGCAATCGAAATCGAGAAGTTCTCGCGATCCAAAGGGCTCTGCGTGCAGACAGTCTACGGCGGGGTCAGCATGGGTCCGCAGATCTCAGGCCTAAGGAGATGCGAAATCGTTGTCGGGACTCCAGGGAGAATAATCGACCACATGAAGCGCAACACCATAAACGCACGCAATGTCAAGATGTTCATCCTTGACGAGGCTGACAGGATGATTGACATGGGGTTCATTGAGGATATCGAGGAGATCGAAAGAAACATCCCTAAGAACAGGCAGACGCTTCTTTTCAGCGCTACAATGTCAGAAGATTTGATAGGAATCACACGAAGATTCACAAGAGACGCAAAAAGGATCAGAACCAAAACCACAGTCAGTGAGAAGGTCCTGAAGCAGTACTACTGCGATATTGACCAGCAGAAAAAGTTCTCACTGCTTGTTCATCTGATCAATCAAGAAAAACCTAAGCTAGGGATAATCTTTTGCAATTCCAGAAGAGAGGTGGATGCTGTTTCTGCTAACCTCAAGGATAATGGGATAGATGCTAAAGCATTGCATGGAGGCTTGACACAGGATAAAAGGGAAAGAGTTATGGACAGCTTCTACAAGGGAATAACAAAGATGCTGGTTGCAACCGATGTAGCCGCAAGAGGGCTTGACGTAAAGAACGTCACCCACATATTCAACTACAGCATACCAAGAAGCGCAGAAGACTATGTCAACAGGATAGGAAGGACTGCAAGGGCAGGAGAATCAGGAAAAGCGATTTCATTGCTGAGCAGGGAAGACCATGAATCCTTCAGGAAAATAATGAACAGGTATGACTATGATGTCAGCAAGATCCAAGCAGGCAATTTCAAGATATTGCCTTTCAAAAGGTCTTTTTCAAGCGAGGGCAGAGGGTTCTTTAGGGGAAATAATTTCTCCAGGGGAAACAGCTGGCACGGAAATTCGCACGGCAATTCAATGCATTCCAGAAGCAGCCCGAGAGGGAATTGGAGATAGACTTAGTCACGATATTTCTCTAAAAATTGCCATATTTTCTATTATTCTCTGCCGAGTATCTTCTAATCCAGTTAATCCACAAAATCTCTCTATTTCTAGAGCTGTATTCAAATTATAGAATTCTCCTTCGGGCTCAACTACAGCGACACCTCTCTCATTTGCCATTTGTCTAATCAATCTTTCTA
Organism: Candidatus Aenigmarchaeota archaeon CG_4_9_14_3_um_filter_37_18; assembly: GCA_002789635.1. Lineage (GTDB taxonomy): Archaea > Aenigmatarchaeota > Aenigmatarchaeia > CG10238-14 > CG10238-14 > CG10238-14. Next base: position 1,565 of record PFTQ01000051.1, read on the forward strand.
ACCTTGGTTGCTCTCTCCTAGAGAAATCTCTGATAGCAGGTATAAGAGAAGGCGGAACTATAAAAGGAAACTTTATTGCAAATTCCGCATCACCGTTTTCATAGCAACCCACAATCCTTCCGTCTGCTTGTTGCCTAAAACATATTCCAACCATTCCATCAAATCTACTTATTCTTGTTCCTACTAGAACCTCGCCACCTCTTGATAATCTTCTATAGCAATCAAGCATGTTAGATACATGGGCTTCTGAGAAGTGAAGGTCGCCAGTTGTCCATAAAAATGGCTGTTCTCCAAAACGGCTAAGAGTATCGTCATCAATTCTTTCGAATGTTTTGGTTGGATCTTCATATGTATGTATACCATAAAAATATTCTGCTTCTGGTAGAGAACCTCTTTTTACATATTTTTCAAATAAATCCAGATGCCATTTTTGATTCATGGACACTAAAACCCTTCTTATATCAAACCCCTCTGAAATTTTCCATAATTGCAATGCGACTAAAGGGATGATATATGGTGGAAGATCCTTTTCCAGAAAGCGTTCATCATAAGGAGGCAATTGGGATGCCTCTACTGGTCTAAGTTGGGGTCGAGAAATATCTATTGGCAGGTTGGCTTTTGATATTCCAACATTATCTCCCCCGTCGAAACCAGTATAAACAGCTGCTCTAGAACCTTTCCCACCTAATGTGCCCACAATATCTAAAGATGGTTTATATTGCATGGCTATATTTTATGTTTTAAATAGATTTATTTTGCCACCCTATTTAATATAAAATAATAATTTTCGAATTTTTTGATTGAAAAAGGAGATAATTTTAATTCTTAAATATATATTCAAAAGCGGGAAAAGGATGAAACAAACATATTATTACATTGAAAAAAATGGAAGAGTTTTTGTTGATAGAGACTCTGAGATATTAACTTTGCCAAAAACAACAGAAAGCTTGGGTTTCAATGTTGAAGTACAAAAACCTTTACTTGAAAACAGATCGGCTAAAGTGTTATTTTGCACATCTGATATAGAACCAAGAAGACACCCAGACAATTGGATATTCAAAGACTTCATACTATCTATGGATAATGTAAATGAGCTTTTGAGGAAATCTATAGTTAAGACTTACACTAGACCAGTCGTTCATGCTTTAATCGAGAAAGATGGAAAAATATTAATGGTAAAAGCAAAAAGGGGATTCACAGAAGGTTTTTGGAACTTACCAGGAGGTTTTATTGAGTTTGGGGAGAATCTTGAGGAGGCGATAAAGAGAGAAGTAAAAGAAGAGACCGGTCTTGATGTTAAAAAAATGGGTTTGTTCAACGTTTATACTAATCTTTTCAGCGGAAAGGAATCGCAACAATATTACATGATTTGCGTCATTTACAGATGTGATGTAGAGGGTCATATAAAAATTCAAAACAAGGACGAAATAGATAAAATAAATTATTTTACCCCGAAAGAAGGTTTTGAAAAAACGAAAAATGAATTTGTTAAGATGGTTTTGAATGATCTATGCAATGACATTTGAGTTATTATTAAAAATAAATCCATTCCCGCACCCTCCTAAAATTATACCCCTTCCTTTCCAGAATGACAAAATCCCAAAATCTTTATAAATAACAAATCCCATAATATAACACTGTTATATTTTCTACTCTAAATTCAATAAAGAGGTGATAAATATGGAAAATACATTGCCAAATCTGCCTTACACATACAATGCTTTAGAGCCGTTCATAGACGAGCAGACCATGAAAATACACCACACCAAGCACCACCAAACCTACGTGGACAAGCTGAACGCAGCATTGGAAATCCACAAAGAACTCAAGAGTATACCAATCGAGGACCTGCTGAAAAACCCAGATAAAATACCAGAAGACATAAGGACAGCAGTCATAAACCACGGCGGAGGCCACGCAAACCATTCATTCTTCTGGCCTATTCTCAAGAAAGACGTTAAGCCGAAAGGGGAAATACTTCAAGCGATAGAAAATAAGTTCGGAAGCTGGCAGAAATTCAAAGAACAATTCTCAGACGCAGCAGCAAAGCTATTCGGAAGCGGATGGGCTTGGCTGGTCGTTAACAGGAAAGAGCTGGAAATAATCACAACAAAAAACCAGGACTCGCCATTAACCCTTGGAAAGAAGCCTTTGCTATGCATAGATGTCTGGGAGCATGCGTACTATGTTAAATTTCAAAACAGAAGATCAGAGTATATCGAAGCATTCTTCAACGTGGTCAACTGGGATAAGGTCAATGAACATTATCTCAAAAACAGGTGATTGAATGAATTTGTCAAATAGCTTAGACCAATGCACAGACTTTTCATGCATCTTCAGCTTGGTCAAGGAAGCGGTTGAGAAAACCTTAGACAAGAGAAGAGTGGGGTTGTCTCTAGGATTGATGAGCTTATCCAACCACATAGGCGCTTTCCACCAGTTAGGATCAAACTTCATTATAATGAACAGGAATCTGCTTGAAGAAGTCATTAAGACAGAGGACATTGGGTTGATCAATGCTTACATCTTTCACATACTTCTCCATGAATACCTCCATTCCTTAGGCTATGCAAGCGAGGAGGAGACAAGATGGCTCACTCATAGAATCACAGAAAAAGCCCTAGGGCCGAACCATCCCTCCACACTGTTAGCAAGATACGGCATATCATATGTTTTTCCTGACATTAGCAGCATTCTTCACGGCAGGACAGAAAGGATAAAAGGCATAGAGATAGTCACTGAATTCGAGACAGACAACATGAATTACTTCGGATGATCAATGTAATTAATCCAAGAAGCCAATTATTGTCATGGCAAAAAAAACCCTTGCAAAAACAATCGAGAAAATATTCTTCCCGTCAAACATACTGGCAATAGCTTTAATTCTTGCTGCGTTCCTCTGGGGCAAAGAGAGAGTATTTGTCAATGATATCGCTGCGTTCATCCTGTCATTTTCTGCTTTCCTGTTCATCTCGTTTTTGTTGAAGAGAATGGATGTTGACGAGAACCTTCTGTTTTTTGTGAGCATAACTATTGGGTTAGTGATACTTGGAGTGCTGGGGTTGATAATTCCTGTCTCAAGAAAAGTTATTTTTTCTGCGGCCTGCACACTCATCGTCACTTTCATCATTCTGCCTTTGAGGGTAGTCTGGAAGATAAGCCTGCACACTCTTGCGTTCACCATGATTGTTACAATTCTTGCTATTCTCGACTTAAGGTTTCTTATACTCTTTGTGTTTCTTCCTCTTGTTGCATGGTCCAGGCTTAAGCTCAAAAAGCATAGTTCCCTCCAGGTTATTACAGGAATGTATATTGGGTTTCTGATTCCTATTGTTGTTTATGGGTCTTATCTTCTCGTGAGGCTGATGATCAAATTGTATTATCTGTATTTTGCCTGAAATGATAAAACCTATTAAAGATTAATTCGCATTATTATTAGTGTTGCGCATGGCCCGGTTTGTGTAATGGCTAGCATAGGAGCCTGTGGAGCTCTTGGTCGGAGTTCGAATCTCCGGCTGGGCCCTAAAATATGAAGTTCAGGCCCATTATATGGTTTTAATAGTATACTAACTGTTAATTAGTAAAGTTTAAATATAAGCACTAACTACTAATTAGTATGATAAACAAAGAAATATTAAGACAGATAGTAGCTCAACAAAAAGAAGAGAAACTTACAGCAGGAACAGTAAGAAGAGACATATTGGATGAAATAGAAAAATGGTTTGCTGACGACAGAATAATAATACTGACAGGATTAAGAAGAAGTGGTAAGTCTACCCTATTGAAACAGATGATGCAAAATAAAAAAAATTATTGCTATGTTAATTTTGAAGATGAAAGATTCTTAGATTTTAACGCTCAAGATTTCGAGCAATTAAATGAAATATTGACAGAATTTTATGGAAGAATAGAAACATATTTTTTTGATGAAATACAAAATATTGATAAATTTGAAACTTTTGTTAGAAGGTTACAAGATGAGGGCAAAAAAGTTATAATAATTGGCTCCAATGCTTCCCTTCTAAGTAAAGAATTGGGGACTAGACTGACGGGCAGATACAAATCATTTGAAATTTACCCATTCTCCTTTTATGAATATCTCACCTTTAATAAGATTAAACTTGAAAAAGATTCATTCTATATAACACAAAAAAAGGTAAAATTAATAAAAAACTTTAAAGAATATTTGTTAAATGGTGGCTTGCCAGAGTACCTAAAAAATAAGGACAAAGAATATGTAAGGACTTTATATGAAAACATATTATTTAGGGATATTATTGCAAGATACTCAATTAAAAGGCAAAAAATAATAAAAGAACTTGTAAATTTCCTTATGTCTAACATATCGACAACATTCACTTATAATTCACTTAAAAACTTACTCGGGTTATCGAACGCTATAACAGTTAAAGAATACGTTTTTTATTTAAGCAATTCTTATCTTCTATTTGAATTGCAAAAATTTGATTTTTCAATAAAAAAACAATTAAATTCACCAAAAAAAATATATGTTGTAGATCCTGCATTCAGTTTAATAGGAAGTAATTTTTCTGCAAATAAAGGAAGGATATTAGAGAATGCCGTTTTCATAGAATTGAAAAGAGGGGATAAAGAAATATATTATTACTCCGGTAAAAACGAGTGCGATTTTTTAATAAAAGAAGGAGCAAAAATTAAGGAGGCCATACAGGTATGTTACATTTTGGATAAAGATAATAAGAAAAGAGAGATCGACGGCCTGCTAGAGGTCATGAACATGTTTAATTTGAAAGAAGGTTTTATTTTAACAGAAGAGCAAGAGGATGAATTAGAAGTAAATAATAAAAAAATTCACGTAATACCAACATTCAAATGGATGATGAAAAATAATAATTTTTAATCTCATGAAATCTCTGATACCAAATTCTCATCCCTGCAACTCTAACATCTGCAACTTCACCAGGCCCTAGGACCGCTTGATACATCACATCATACATTCAATCTATCTCTACTGCTAGGAATAGCTGGGACGGTTGAAATATGTTCTTCGGATAAAATGGGATAATTGTCTCACTGTAGCAGAATTCCACACAGCCTAATTCATTCTAATTTTCAGGAAATCAACTAATTAATAACTAAAAACACAATAACAAAACATGGAGCTGGAAGTCAAAAACAAAACAATAACCCTGAACGGGAAAGTAGTCAATAATCTCGATAGATTTGTACTCGATCTGGTAAAAATACTCGAAAAATACACAGACTATGTTATTGTCAGCGGCTATGTGGCGATATTTTTTGGAAGGAGCAGGGCAACCGAAGACATCGACATTATTATAAAAAAAAGTGATATGAAGAGTTTTCTTGAAGAAGTAACTGCTAATGGTTATTGGATTATTAATACTCCAGATATAGATCATGCTATTGAATTATTGGATGATAATGAACGTATAAGAATCTCAAAGGATGGTCAAATGGTTCCAAATGTAGAAATTAAATACCCAGAAGATGAATCTGATAGCTTTAGCCTGAAAAATAAAATTAAAATCAACTTTGATGGCAACTATCTATTTTTTTCTCCGCTTGAAATTCAGATAGCTTATAAATTAAAACTCGGGCAAGGCGGGAATCAAAAAGACATTGAAGATGCTGTGCATTTATTTAAAGTTTTTAAGGGTAAAATTGATACAAAGAAGTTGAAAGATTTTATAGAAGATCTTTCAGTTCATAGTATAGCAAAAAAATACTTCGGTGAAATTTATGATCAAGTTTGATGAAAAGGAATTTAGAGATAAAATGAAAAGGAATTTCGAAGAGAGAATATGGTTTATCAATCGCTGGTGTGAATACATGAAAGAAAACTCGAACAAGGACTGGAGCTCACAGCAAGCCAGACTAATAAACGCCCAGATAAAAGAATAATCATTTCAGCCTTTTCTGTATCTTAGGGTCTTCCAATTCCCTGATAGCGTCAGATGCAATCCACTTTGCGGTTTTGGAATCCAGTTTTTGAATGTCTTTTGCTGCCTTCAATGATTCTTTATTCAAGAATACGCTTCTTTTCCCGATATTTCTCAGAGCCCAGTTGACCGCTTTTTTAACAAAATTCCTATCGTCTGTTGAATATTTTTTTATAGCAGGAAAAAACTTAAGGAACTCCTCATCATGACTCGTCTTATCATGCCAAGCTAAACAGGCCATCAACGCAAAGCCAGTTCTTCTAACGAATTCTTCCTCGTTGTCTGTCAATTTTATCGCCTTTTCAAATGCTGAAGGCAGTTTTTCGAACAAGTTCATGCAGCACTGGTCGCATAAGTCCCATGAGTTAAAATCTTTCGACCACTTGTCTATCTGCTTTTCTGTTAGCAGTTTTGGATCATCCACCATTGAAGCGAGAATTCTTGCTTCATGTATTTCTGTATCCCAGAGTTGCTGTGCAAGAGTATGATTTTTTCCCAATTGTTTCGCCAACTTTCTCAGGACTGGTATTCTTACGCCAAGGGCTTTGTCAGGGTTTATCCCAAATTTTGCCATGCCTTCCCTGTCTTTTGGGTTGGAATGTTTTTTTAGTTCTTGGATTATTTGGTTGACTTCCATCCGATCACTTCATGTACGTTAATTTTTCAGGCAGATGTATTAATAATCCTGAGTTATAATATTAATAGTGTTTGCAATGAAAATAGGCGGAAAAATCGAAACTATTAGGTTAAATGGAAATTTTGTTACAGTTATTACTCCTAAAAAAAAGATTTCTTATAAAGAAGGTGTTAGGAGAATTGATAAATTGATTGAAGAAATAAAGAAAAATGCTAATTAAATTGTTTCATAAATTTATTTTCTGTCATGATATTTTCGTAGAAAGTTTTCAAATTCCCTAATTTCTTTTCATCTGTCAAAAAACATAAGTCATGGGATCTCACAATATCCAGATGTATGGAATCTATTAAATGGGGGTTTTTATCTGAATACCTTACGATATTACCAGAGATGATTACACCATATATTTTAGTATTTTGATTCAAGATGTTAAAAATTTAATCACTTGTACTTTCTCTTCCAGCCTTTCTTGTAGGCTTTGTATTGTTTCTTATCGCTGTATTCGAAGAATTCTTGCTTCGATTCCTCAAGGTATTCTTCATTCAATAGTTCATTGACTTTTCTTCTTAACTCTTCAGCATCAGCATATCTTATAACCCTGAGATAAACGTCTTTCAGCGAGTCTGGGTAATCGCTCCCTTCCCTTAAAAAGAATATTATCGGGATTTTATTTTCGACTGCCCAATTTGTTTCTATCTCCACCCCGGAACTTGGCTCGGAAAACTCGGCCATGAAGACTATCGAATCCTTTAGCAGTTCTTCTGATTTTTTAACGAACTCATATCTTGAGAATTGATGCCTGTCTTCTGGTGTTGTTACTTTAAAGGTTTCTGATAGCTCATTGAATACTTGTTTTATTTCTTCTGACGTTTTTGACGGATAGGCTATGTATATCATTCAACCTCAACCCCTAATTTTTTTAATTCCTTTATAAGATCATTTAAGTTAGTGAGACTGTGGGACATAATTATTTTTTCTCTAGTTTTGAGTGGGAAGAATTATGATATTTCGTGTTTTGTTTGTTACCATCCAATCACATATTTCCTAAAGCCCATTTAGAGCCTCTAGACGGTTAATTCCAGTCAAATCGTCATTTGTCCCTATGATATATTTGGTCTTATAGGGATTTATTTTTAAAACGCTAATATTGTATTATATGAGGGATAAAATCGACTCATTTTTTGGCTAATTTGGGGGTATGCAGATTATTTTTGTCCCACACCCAGTTAGTGAAATTAATACCTTTAATCCCGACACTCCTTGCAACTTCAACATTCTTTTCATCATCATCAGTGAAAAATATCTCTTCTGGTTTTAATTTAGCTTTTTCTATAAGAATCTTAAAAAATTTTTTGTCGTGCTTTGTAACCCCAAAATCGCTTGAAAATAGAACACAATCAAATTCTTTCATCCAATCCAAATTATCTTTAAGATATTCAGCCCTTTCAAAGAATTGGTCGGAAAGTATGCCAATCTTCTTCCCAGATTTTTTGAGTGAAAGCGCAAAGTCCACTAAATCTTGTTTAACCTTGAAATTATTGAACCATATATTCCAAAATATTTTCTCAGTAATTTTTACTTTGTATTTTTTTAATAATTCAGAGAAAAGTTTGAATGTTGACCCATCGTCTTTTGTTCTTTCTAAGAATTTATTTTTCTTTAACACATCATAGAATTCATCTTGAGGAATCCCATATAAATCTTGGAATAATTTGCTTGCATAACAGTTTTCTTTAATCTTAATCAAAACACCATCCATGTCAAAAACAAAGAGTTTTATCATTCAATCAACCTCTAAATATTTCAGGCTTTTTTCAAATATATCTTTAACATGGTCAAAAGTAAGATTCTTTCTGACTTCTTCTTTGCTCATCCATTTAGCATCAAATATTTCTTTATCATCCCATTTCAATTCTTTCTCATCATACACTTTAGCCAAATAGACATTTTGTCTTCCCTTAACACCTTCCAAGAAACCTTTATCATAAGTGAATTTATTAACAAATGGAAGTTTTTTTATCCCTTTCATATCAACATCAATTCCGCTTTCTTCTTTTACTTCTCTTCCAACAGTTTCCTTTTCTCTTTCTCCTCTTTCAATTGCGCCTGCTATAAAACTCAAATTTTCATTCCTAGTGTTTACAATCAAAAATGAGTCCGAGTTTCTGTAGATTATTGCAAGTATGCCTTTTCTGACAGGAAGCTTTCCAAGCAGTTTTATTGCAACCTGTATGTTTATAGGAGCTAAGTAAAAATCAAAAAGTTTCTTTGGGGCAACCCATGAATAATCATCATTCTCTTCATTCAAAATCACTTTGCTTTTTTCAATTTCAAACAAAAAAATATTTGTGTTGAATGTGACATTAATCTCTCTATTTGTGCTGACAAAAAAATCTTTCTTCTTTAGCCTCAACTCATTTTTTTCAATTCCAGCTTCTTCATTTACTTCCCTATAAGCGGCTTCTATGGGCTCCTCACCTTTTTCAATGCCGCCTGAAACAAAGCTCCACCTGTTTGGATACAAATTGTCTTCCCCGCTTCTTTTGAGCAGCAGTATCTTTCCTTTGTTTTTTAAGATGCACATGACAACATTCTTCTTTTTCATTTCACATCAACAGCATTTATTATTTCATCTTTGTGTTTTTGGAAGAATTCCCTCTCATCCTTTGAGCACAAATTATTTTCAGCCTCAGATATTTCAAACCACTCCGCTTTTGTGCAATCTTCCTGCGGCTCAATTCTTTCTTCAGAAGCCCTAAATAAGAAAATGTCAATTATTTTCAATTCTTCCGGATTTTCCATATTCGGTCTTCTAATTTTACCCAACTTTTTAACCAAATTTAAGCCTCCAAGACCAGTTTCTTCCCATATTTCTCTTTTAGCTGTTTCAATAGAGGTTTCTCCATTTTCTTTCTGGCCTTTAGGAATGAACCAATCATTTAAATCAAGGTTTTTATCCCTGACTAGACATATTTCACCTTTTTTATTTACTACAATTCCTCCAGCACTGTAAGAAACCGGCTTGGAATCTCCCATCAAATCAACTCAATGATTTATTATTAGCCAAATCAAATATTAAAATCGAGGGCAATGATCAGGCTTGATGTTAAAGACAACGATAGGCTGGAAGAGCTCCTTAACCTAGTCAATAAAGACAAAGAGCTGGAGACTTTATGGAAATGCGCCAACATCAACGCCATAGACAGGATGGGATTCAATGACCATGGCCCTGTCCACATCCAAATCGTCTGCAGGAATTCGTTGGAATTATTGAGAATCCTGGAAAGGAAAAAAATTATCCCTAATGTGATAAAAGATCATGGGTTAGAGCAGGAGGATGCTGAAGTCATAGTTGTGCTTGCTTCATTGCTTCATGACATAGGGATGGTTATCAGAAGAAAAGATCATGAAGAATTCAGCGTGCCGCTCTCATTGAAATTCATCGACAAGTATCTCCCTCAAATCTATGACAGCGAAGAAACAAGAACTATAATTAAGTCCGAAGTGCTGCATGCAATCATGGGGCATTCAAAAGAGGAAGAGCCGCTGACTATTGAAGCAGGCATTGTCAGGGTAGCAGATGCATTAGACATGGAGCAGGGAAGAGCGAGAATACCATTCGAGATAGGCAGTGTAACCATTCATTCTGTGTCTGCTTTAGCAATCGAGAGGGTGCAAATCCTTGAAGGCGAAAAAAAACCGATTCTTGTGAAAATCCTCATGTCAAACTCTGCAGGAATATTCCAGATTGATGAGCTACTGAAAGAGAAAATAAAAAGCACGCCTATTGAAAAGTTAATTAGAGTTGTTGCTGAAATCCAGTCAGAAAAAGAAAAAAGCATTGTTCATAATTTTGAATTTTAGACATGATGCAGCCAATTCTTCAATCTCTTATTTTTAAGTTTTTAAAGCTAATAATAATTCTATGGAATTCAGCCTGGCAAAAATAGACCTAACCAAACAAAAAATAGAAAAGAAACAAATACCAAAAAAGCTTATCCATGAATGGTTGGGCGGAAGAGGATTAGGAGCGGCTCTATTGTCAGAAGATGTTCGAGGTCCAACTGACCCTAAGAGCAGCCTGTTCATAACAACAGGCCCGGTAACAGGAACAATGCTGCCGTCATCCAGCCGTTTGGAAGTGACTGGGATATCGCCACTAACAGGATTTTATCTTGGATCAAATGCCGGCGGCCATTTTGGCTGGAGGCTGAGGTCGCAAGGCTATTATGCTATTCAAGTCACAGGAAAAAGCAAAAAGCCAGTCTACGCCGCAATCATGGATGGCAAGTTAAGCCTGCATGATGCTAAGGATGAATGGGGATTGACAACAGGGGAATTGATAAAAAGATTTGATGCCGAAAAGGCTAGTGTTGCATGCATCGGTCAAGGAGGAGAAAATTTCGTCAGGTTTGCTTCATTGCAGTTTGACTGGAGAAGCGCCGGTAGAGGCGGAGCAGGAGCTATTCTAGGATCAAAAAAACTTAAGGCGATAGTAGTCAACACAGGAAAAAAAGTTGATGTGCATGATGAAGCAAGGGTTAGGGAATTATCAAAAAAATTATTCAAAAACAAGAATCTTGCTACAAACCGATTGTCTTCTTGCGGGACTTCAAATGTGGTTGAGTATTCAAATAAAATAAGGACATTCCCTGTCGACAATTACAGAAAAAACCACACGCCGCAAGCAAAAAAAATAAATGCATTCGCAGTCCAAAAAATGACTGAAAGCGATTGGGGATGCTGGAACTGCCCTGTAAGATGCGAGAGAATAACCAAATCAAAAAAATATAATGCTTTAGCAAGAGGGCCGGAGTATGAAACAATCTTTTCATTGGGATCAGACTGCGAAAACTATGACATGGATGTGCTCATCAAAGCGAATGATCTTTGCGACAATTATGGATTGGATACTATTTCCTGCGGGGCAACTATAGCTTGGTTTAGGGAATGTTGCCAGAAAGGATTGGTTAAAGAAAAATGGGCAGGCAATGAGATGATATTGGACTTAATTGAAAAAATTGCATTCAGGAAAGGCATAGGCGACTTGCTCGCAGAAGGCTCTTTCAGGGCATCAGAAAAAATACCAGGGTCAAAAGAATTTCTAGCAGGCGGAAAAGGTTTGGAATCCCCAGCATGGGACCCAAGATCTTCGTGGGCTACGGCTTTATGCTATGCAACCAGCCCGACAGGAGCAGACCACAGAAAAGGAAGGCCTGTTGAAGATGATTTGAAATCCCTTAGGCCACTGTCAACAAAAGGAAAAGCGAAAATAGCAATAAAAGACCAGGACAAAAGAGCTGCCAGCGACTCAACTGGATTCTGCGGCTTTGTTGACGGTCACTTTGACAGCCAAGATATAATTGAAGCAATTAATTCAACCGCTGGTCTTAATGTTGATGAAGAGTTCCTGCAGTCTTTAGGCGGGAAAATAATTCAGCTGGAGAGAAAAATTAACATTGAGGCGGGCTTGACAAAAAAGGATGATACGCTCAGCGAGAGGCTGCTCAACTATCCGATGAAGGTCTACCTCAAGACTAGCCTTATCGGAGAAAAAAATCTTGAAGAGATGAAAAAAGAATATTATAAGTTAAGAGGGTGGTAGTTTGTTTTTGTCCATGCGTCCAAAAGAAGAGTCAGGGATAGAAGTTACTGGGGAATATGATTAGACATCATTATCAATATATGCAACACTAATCCCTATTACAGAATTTTCAGTACAGTCTTTAATTGAATTACGTTTTTTGAGGTCTGAAAAGGCTTAAAAAGTTAACTCACTATCAAACTATATGAAAATTTCACAAACAATAACGGCTTCAGGACCTCTTGTAGTTTTGTATCAAGACCACAACTATCGAAATCAACTAATAGCTCGTTTTGGTGTGGATGTTGTGGCGTCAGGTAGTCAAGTAACTCTTACTTATAGAGGATCAGATAGAGAAACTGCTCTACAGACCTTTCAAGGTGTTATTGAGGATTTACGGTTAAACAACTATTCAGTTTTTAATATATTAGATGCTTGTCAGGTTTGATAATTATAGCAATAATAGCTGTTTATGGAATTTGATACATTGAAAATAGAGATGTTGGATTTAGGTGCCGATATGCGACAATCTTGTTTGGGTGACTTTAGTGCAACAGAATCGTAATTTTTTATAGTTTTGGGAATAAGCCAATTCTTTCCATTAAAAACCAGATCGAAAAAAACAATAAAAAAGCTGCATACAATAACAGCTGCCCTTTGGTTGGAACTTTATCATGCAGTACAAGAAGTATTATCTGAATTCCGAAATAAATCGAAATAATATCCCTTATAACTCCTCTGACGCCCATAGAAAATATTGTTCATTCAGATTTAAAAACAAAAAGAAAAAAGATAAGGGATTTTACCCCCCTCAAACATTTAAATGTCTCTTGCTTTTAGTGTTCTTCTGCCGTTGTCTTCTGCTCTTCTAGCAGCTCTCTTTACAAGGTCTGCAACGTCTGCATCTAAGGCAACTAAGAACTCTTCACTTACGTTGTACTTTCCTTTAACTAGTTCTCTTACAGCACTCTTAACTACTACTGCCATATTTTTTTCACCTTATTTTTATTTTAAAGGCTTAAAACAGCCTCTAACTGGTATAAATTAAGGTTTTAGGTATATTTAAAGATTTCGTTCCTTAAACGCTAGCGTCAATGAATTTAAGGCTTTCTATTTTGTATAAATTTTTTTTATATCAGATATTATTTTAGGCAATAGTCGAACTCAGCAAATCATGGATTGATTATTCTTTTGTTTCTGTTCTAACAATTCAATGTCGAGAGTGGGAATTGAACCCACGACCTCCGCGATTCACCTAATCATCAAATCATAGCTCATTCAACAGAGTTTATGAGCGCGGCGTTCTAACCACTGAACTACCCCGACAACTACAATAGAATTGGTAAGTAATGTTTAAAAGATTACTCAAATAACTCCAGCAACTCCTCGGCATTCTTTTCTGTATGCTCAAACACATGCTTCTCTGGCTCAAATCTTTGCAGCAGCTTGACTGTGCATCCAACCATCGCAGAAGCCGCGAACAAGTAGCCCCTCTGTACATCATATTCGAGCTTCACTCCTTCTATTGTCAGGGCAGCACTTCTTTTTCTGTCTAGTTCCTTGACATCTTTCTCCCTTCTCTTGAGTATATCTTCTGGCCTGTATTCCAACGCTACAATCACATCAGGCTTAAGCTCTTCTAATGCGAATAACGGCAAACCAGGATAAAACCCTTCTTTCTTTGTCAGGAATGCATGCGTATCAACAATGACATTCTTGTGTTTTTTGCATTCTTCCTTTATTTTTTTGAAGACTTCTTTGTGGATCCTAAAATGCTCTGAAGAATTTACCCTTAAATCGCCTTGATCCCTGTTCATGTCTTTCTTCTTGTAATATTCAGCAAAATAATCCCCTGCAACTATGTGCTTTATATCAGGCCTTTTCTCAAGAGCCTTCTTCATCAATGTAGTCTTGCCAGAACCCTTCAATCCAACCAAGACAGCTAACATTCCTATCACTCCATTTAACAATTTATTAATAAACAATTAATTAGTAATATGAAATTTATAGTTATTGAAGGCTTGGATGGATGCGGGGGCGAGACTCAGACTAAACTTCTGAAAGAATATTTGGCAAAAAATAATATCTCCCACAAGGCATTTCGTTCTCCGGACTATAGCACGGATATAGGAAAAGCAATCAAATCATATCTGGACGGAAAATTGAGCCTGGATCCAGAGAGCGCATTCACACTTTTTGCATCTGATACATTGCTAACATCAAAAAAGATTCAGAAAACAAAAACCAACATCGTGATCATGGACAGGTATATAACATCAACTATTGCTTACCAATCTGCGAGGGGGCTTGATTTTAAGAAAGGAATTGCATTCGCTAAACTCATGGATTATGTTAAGCCCGATGCAATCATTTACATTGACATCAAGCCTGAAACAAGCATGAAAAGAAAACAGAAAGAGAAAGGCAAACTAGACTACCATGAAAGCAACCTGAGTTATCTTGAAGAAGTAAGAAGATTCTATGAACAAGAAGCAAAAAGAAGAATTCTTAGCAAATGGCATGCAATTGACGGAGAAAAAAGTATAGAGCAAGTTCATGAAGATGTCTTAAGCATTGTCAAAAAATTTCTCTAAGTCGGCTATTATTTTTTCATTTCCTTTTATCAGGTCTAATCCTTTTGCTTCTCTAATATTAAACCATCCGTATTCTTCTGACTCATGATTTATTCTAACCTCTCCTTTGCATTCGCAAATATACGCAACAATAATAGCATGCCTTAGCTTGTCATCAGAATCAAATTGAAAGGAATAAGCATTAAATAATTTCCAGGATTGAAGATTAAGGTTTGTCTCCTCTTTTAACCCGCGCTTCAATGCAGGAATTACATCCTCGCCAAAATCTATAGCCTCGCCGACAAATCCCCATTTACCAGGCTCAAACCTATTTTTTCTGTTTCTTTTGACTAAGAGAAATTTATCGCCTTTTACTGCAATTGCAAGCACAGTAGGTGTTTGCTCTTTCACCTTCATAAAACCACATATATGCAAAATAAGCTAAAAAAGAGAAAAAGAAAAAAAACAAAACATTTTTATCTTCTAGCTGCTCTTTTTGTAGTTTTTCGAGCAGTAGTTTTTCTTTTTGCCCCAGCTCTTCTTGTGGAAGATCTAGCAGCACTTTTTCTTCTTGCGACCATTTTTATCTTACCTTAATTTTTATATTTAATATTAAATTGTTTTATTTAGTTAATAAATCTTTTGTATGAAAAGTAGAATTAAGCCACATTTTAGTCATTTTTAATTGAAAATCGATGCTAAATTTTTATTTTATTGTGTTTTAGAAATTTTATGGGAATGGTGAGCTGTTATATCAAAATTTCATTTAACAGTGAATATTTAGGGATTCAGATTAAATTCATATACTCTTTTACAATCGTCAGTATATCTTTTACTTCTAGCTGTGCTCTGTCAAGATG
Organism: Candidatus Aenigmarchaeota archaeon CG_4_9_14_3_um_filter_37_18; assembly: GCA_002789635.1. Classification (GTDB taxonomy): domain Archaea; phylum Aenigmatarchaeota; class Aenigmatarchaeia; order CG10238-14; family CG10238-14; genus CG10238-14. The sequence continues at coordinate 17,158 of PFTQ01000051.1, forward strand.
GTTCTGCTGCTTAAAGGGCTCTGAATTTATTATCAATATTATCCCGTTGTTTGTTTTTTCCAATCTCATTTTTATTTTCGGTTTTCCGTTATTGCTTTCCCTTATGTAAGTTTCCCTTGGGAAGTATTTTGTCGAGCCGTCAAAACCCCACATTACGCCATTTTCTAGGGTATGAAAAAGATTAAAACCCATCCCTTCCAGGTCAGTCTTTATTTCTGCTGTCATTAGTTCTGTTTGATTTATTTCTGAAGTCATGGCAAATAATATGGTGAATATATAATAAATCCTTTTGCTGGAGAATTTCTAATCATATAATTTTTTTTGGATTTTTGTTTTTAGTGTTTCATTAGCTTTAATTACCTCAGTTGCATATTCTAGCTGGCCTCTAATGTAAATGAAGATGAGACCATAGCTACTCATAAATACATTTTTAGGAGTTTTTGGAAGCAGAAAGGTATTTAACCCTATATTTGGCAAGTAAATTTATGCAACGGCATTCGCATCCACAGTGGTTTATTAAAAATGGAACTCGATAGCAATCTCGCTTCCCTAAGTATGCGGCTGAAGGAAGAGTAGCAGTAGGGGAGGCTTGGGAACTGTATGGTCCTCAAATGGTTGATACTTATCGTGTCTTTGCTTTGGATGAAGATGGGTTTATCAAAACACCTTCTGAGGATCTCGATGGGGTAGCTGTACGCGAAAAATATTATGTTAGACAATGTGATTTAGAAACAATAAGCCCAGATAATTTCCTTTATGTTTTACCCAGAAGATAATTTGAAATTGTGAGATACCTTGCGGGTATTATAATTTTTATATTTCCATTCTGTCTATGAATTTTCAATTTCTAAATAACTCATTTCATTCCCTTTCTCATAAGCAACCTTATAGGAAATAACTTTGTCATCATCGTTGAATACATGAGGCAAAACTTCATGCAGCTCTGCTAATAAATTGTCAAGTTTGAATATTTCTTGGGGATGCAGCCAGGCTAATTCTCCATCCTCTGGGTTTTGCATCAATTCACCTTCATCATAATCTGCTGTCAGGAAATAGAAATAAAGTTCCTCGTCTAAATCTTTCAGATAACCAACACCATTCGCCTTTATCTTCAGGTTCTTTATTTTAAGGCCTGTCTCTTCCATTATTTCCCTTCTAGCGGCTTCAAATAAACCTTCAAAGAATTCTATATGCCCGCCAGGAGCCATCCATACGCCAGGCATAAGTCTCTTATTTGGGTTTCTATGCAGCATCAGGTATTTTCCGTCCTTCTTTACAAAGCATTCCAATGCGACTGAAATATTCCTCTTTTTCATGAAATCTCCTGTTTTTGGGGGCTGAATATCTTATGTACCGAGCGGAATTTACAGCAAGGGTCTGATACAGCGGGGATCACTTAATTATTAGATCTTATTTTTAAAAAGTTATCCAAAACCATTTTTCCATTGCTCCCAGATACTTCAGGATGAAATTGTACACCATAGATTTTTCGTTTTTTGTGTTTCATAGCTTCATTATCACAAGTTTTCGATTTTGCTAGCAATTGGAATTCTTCAGGTAAAGTTATAAATTCTGAGTGTTCTTCCTGAAAGAGAGAATTATTCTTGATTCCTAAAAATAAATCATCTTGTTTTACAATTTCTATTTTTTCTTTCTTATTAACCATTTTTCCAACATGAACCTCAGAGCCGTATAATAGTCCTATTATTTGGTGTCCAAGGCAAATCCCTAATATTGGGATGCTTACAGTTTTAATAAATCTAAAAAGACTCATATATTTTTTCAAGTCAACCTGAGTTAGAAGTGTTGGAGCCCCAGAAATAATAATTCCAGAAAAAGATTTAAACTTACAGTCTTCTATTTCATCAAATTTAATTACTTTGTATGGCTTTTTTAATTCAGATACATTTTTTTTAATTTCTTCAAGCCATGAAGTTCCACAATCAATAATGCAAATCATAGAGTGATCCCCCGCTAAACTACAGCCTCGCTCTAATGGGCCCAGAGGGATTCGAACCCTCGACCTTGTGATTAAGAGTCACCTGCTCTACCATGCTGAGCTATGGGCCCGCTGGATCCTCAGTATTATTATTGTTAACAGTTATTAATTTATTACTTTTGGCATGAAGAAGCGCGAAAATAGCCAGCCACAAGGCAAACATGGCCCCAGCATAAATCACCAATGAATCAGTGAAAACTGAATCCAAGATTATGGGAAGCAGGACTAGAAGAGTCTCCCTGAGGCCAATTATTCTATCCCCCGCCTGATCCAATTCCAGAAGAAAGCTGGTATCTACATTGGTGAGATGTTCTATTGTCTTTGGAAAAAAGTAGATCAAAAACAATATTAATGAAGTCGTCAAAAAAATATTACCAACAGTCTTGAACAGAGTGATGTAGGTATCCTCGACAATAAAAAGTATGATCAAGAATAAAACAATCAGCCCAACACTTGCAATTGTGACTTTAAGGTTGGGTTTCAGCAGAATAGAATATCTTGCTAAACCAGGGTTTTCGCTTATGATGCTTTCAATGCCTCCTGTCTGGGACTTTATGGTCTCAACGAACAATCGCCTGTCGTCCAATTCTTTTTGGCAGGTCTTCTTCAGCTCCTCCATGTTTATGCGAGGATTAATTTCCACAATGATATCTGGCCTTTCTGAAATCACTTTTAAATCATCGCAAGCCTGTCTCATATTTTGAACGCTGCTTTCCTTCGCTTCTGGACTTGCATGATCATATATTGAGCCAATAATATCGTCAATGGAAAGATTTAAATGATTAATTCCTACTGGTCTTTGACCAGTGGTTGAACCCTTATCCTATCGTAAAACAAAGAAAAAATAGGGAGAGAATTT
>PFTQ01000054.1 GCA_002789635.1 Candidatus Aenigmarchaeota archaeon CG_4_9_14_3_um_filter_37_18
TTATATTTTGTTTTTTTCATGCCTTCCGAAAGCCTTCTCAGTGCTGCCTTGACGGCTTCAAAATTTTTCAAGCCAAGATCCTTCTGAATCTGCCTCGCTAAGGAAGACAAATTCACTATCCCCTCCTCGAGGGACTCTTTTATGTATGGCTTGTTTTTTATGTAAAGCCTTACTTCTTCAGCCACTGACATGATATATATGTACCATTTGGTATATTTAAGTCTTATTTTGTTACATAAATGTCATAAAGTTTAAATATGTTTCCCGCAATTAATTATGTTATAAATAACTGTGAAAAAGTGATTAAAATGAAACAAAAAATTAAATCACAAAAAAACGTTTTGTTTACGTTTAGTTCTAGTTCTCTTTCTAGCGTATTGAGGCTCAGACGTTGATGTAATCATTGGTTCTTCTTGCCTCAGTCGCCTAATTGGATAGGACACAGACCTAGTGTAGGTCTTCGGTGCAAGCCTTCTATGGGGTGTTTGCCTCCTATGTGCAAGCCTACGGTTCTTTTGGAAAAAGCCTGAGGTTGCGGGTTCAAATCTCGCCTGGGGCATCAAAAATATCGAGGTGATTAAAAAAATGGGAAAAAATTCAAAAGAAAAGATTTTGTTAGCCTTTTCAGGAGGTTTAGATACCTCCTTTTGTATTGTTTACCTAAAGGATCAAGGTTATGATGTAATCACAGCTACAGTTGATAGCGGTGGATTTTCAAAGGAGGAATTGGATGAAATTAAAGAGAAATCCAAAAAATTAGGAGCGATCGAACATCATACTATAGATGGAAAAAAAGAACTTTTTGATAATTTCATCTCATACACAATAAAAGCTAATGCTTTAAGGGGAGGTGTTTACCCTCTTTCCGCAAGTTGTGAAAGATATATACAGGCAAGCAAAGTAGTTGAACTTGCATTGAAAAAAAACATTAAAAAAATAGCTCATGGCAGCACAGGAGCGGGTAATGATCAAGTAAGATTTCATTTATCTATTAAGAATTTTGCCCCAGAGATTGAAATAATAACACCTATAAGAGATTTGGGTACTTCAAGGAAAGAGGAAACTGAATATCTTAAAAAACATGGTTTTGAAGTACCAATGAAAACCAGTGATTATTCGATAAACAAAGGTTTCATGGGAAATACAATTGGTGGAAAGGAAACTTTGGGATCATGGGATTCGCCCCCAGATGATGTGTATCCAGAATCAAATTCCCCGGAAAAAGCTCCCGATAATCCTGAAACATTAATAATTGGTTTTGAAAAGGGAATTCCAATTTCGATCAATGATAAGAAATATGATCCATTGAAGATACTCCAAAAATTAGCTCAAATAGGAAATAAACATGGGATTGGTAGAGATATACACCTAGGTGCCACTATTTTGGGAATTAAAGGAAGGGTGGCTTTTGAAGCACCTGCAGCAATGATTTTGCATAAAACACATAAAGAGTTGGAAAAATTAATTTTGACCAAACTACAATTTTTCTGGAAAAATCATTTGGGTAGTGTCTATGGAGATCTACTTCATGAAGGGCTATATTTTGATCCTGTTATGAGGGATATAGAAAAAATGATTGACAGTAGTCAAAAATTTGTTTGTGGAGATGTTAAGGTAAAACTTTACAAGGGCAACATAATCGTCCAGGGTGTTAAAAGTCCTTTTTCTTTGATGGATAAGAGCATTGGAACTTATGGTGAGAAGAATATTCTCTGGGACGGTAAGGATGCTGAAGGGTTTTGTAAAATTTATGGTTTAGAGGGAATCATCACAAACAAAATTCAAAAAGGTGACTTGAAATGAAAATAAAAGTTGACAAGATTGCATCATCTACTAAGAATATTCCTCTGGAAAAGGAGGTTGAAATTTCAGATAAAATTGAATCGGAAGAAGGTAATCTGATAGCGGTCAAATCCTTTGAGGAAAAATCAGTTTATGATCAAATTGAGCTGATAGATGGAAGAATGTCCAAAATTCTAAAGGGCGACATAATAGTAGGTGTTTTAGGTGAAAGAAAAGCTTTGAAGGGTTTCAAAGGTGAAGTTCCAAAAAACCTTAAGGTTGGTGATATTGTAAATGTACTTAACTTAGGTGGGATTCTAGGAAAATGTACATCTAAAAATCCTAATTTTGGGAATCCACTTAAAGCTGAGGTTTTGGGTGCTGTTGTTAATAATGGCAATCAAGTGAACATAAAGAAGAATTCGATCGAATGGAAAGACCATCTAGAGGGAACTTCACCCATAATTCTCATAAGCGGAACTTGCATGGAATCTGGAAAGACAACAGTAGCATGTGAAATAATACATGGGTTCAAACAAAAGGGATACAAAATTGTGGCAGCAAAACTAACTGGAGTTTCGTGTTTAAAAGATGTCAATAAAATGGTAGATTACGGCGCTATTTGTGCCAAAATATTTACGGATGCCGGTCTTCCATCAACAACTAATGTTAAAAATGTTGTAGCAGCTTCAAAAGGTATTTTATCCGAACTTAATAAGGAAAACCCAGACATAATCGTTGTAGAATTGGGTGATGGTCTTTTAGGTGGTTATGGTGTTGATTCAATCCTAAAGGACACTGAAATAATGAATTCTGTGAAGATTCATATATTTTGTGCAAACGATCCTGTAGGAGCATACGGTGGAAAGATAATATTTGACAAATTGGGCCTTAAGATTGGTATTGTTTCTGGGCCAACTACCGATAATGATGTCGGAATTGATTTCATTCAAAATGAATTGGGTGTTCCAGCAACAAACGCAATTAGTAGCCCTGAAAAATTAGTCAGTTTGATTTCTGAGGTGATTGATAATGCAAAAGATTAAAGCTGGAATTATAGGTGGATCTGGATATACAGGCGGAGAATTATTGAGAATACTCCTAATGCATGGAAAGGTAGAAGTCACTAAAGTGACATCCAGTACTTTTGAAAATAAACCTGTTTGCAATGTTCACAAGAATCTTAAGAATTTTACTGAATTGAATTTCGTGACAGAACCAACTGAAGACATAGCTAACGAGGTAGATATACTTTTCTTTTGTCTGCCTCATGGGGTATCAATGTCAGAAGTACCTAAAGCGTTAGGTAAAACCAAATTAATTGACCTAAGTGGAGACTTCAGGTTGAAAGATTACAAAATGTATGAAAAATACTACAAAATTCAACATACTCAGAAACAACTACTAAAAAAATCTATATATGGATTAACCGAGTTTAACAAGGAATCAATTAAAAAATCAGATTTTGTAGCCAATCCAGGATGTTTCCCAACAGGATCTCTTTTAGGACTTCTTCCACTTTCAAAAGAGGGGCTCATAAAAGGCAACATTATAGTAAATGCTGTTACAGGATCTTCTGGAGCCGGTCATCTACCAGTTCAAGTAACCCATCACCCTGAAAGGAACCAGAATTTTAAAGCCTACAATATATTTGAACATAAGCACCAGCCAGAAATTTTTCAGGAAATAAGTAAATTTTCGAGTGATTTTAATCTAGTGTTCAGTCCACACTCAGGACCATTTTCGAGGGGAATATTTACTACATCTTATATTTTCCTAGAAAATGAGATGTCTGAAGAAGAAATCAAAAAAATATATGAAAAATATTATAAGAAAGAATTTTTTGTCAGGTTAGTTGATGAAGTTAATTTGAACGTAGTGAAGAACACAAATTTTTGTGACTTGGCATTTAAAATTAGTGGGAATAAGGTAGTTGTTTTTACGGGAATTGACAACTTAGTTAAGGGGGCTTCTGGTCAAGCAGTTCAAAATATGAATTTGATGTTTGGTTTAAATGAAAAAACGGGATTGATGTTCCCTGGAACCAATCCTTAGGAGGTAATAGAAATGAAAGATATGATAAAAATGACAGATGAAAATCAATTGAAGACTTTTAAAAGTCATGAAATAGTAGTATCCAAAGCTAAAGGAGCCTACATTTGGGACATTAATGGTAAAAAGTATCTAGATTTTTATGGAGGACATGCAGTAGCACTTACAGGTCACTGTCATCCACATGTCGTTAAAGCCATAAAGAAGCAGGTTGAAAAAACGATTTTCTATTCGACCTACCTCTATAGTGATATAAGGGCGGAAGCATTAGAGAAAATAGTAAGTGTTGCCCCAAAGAATATTTCAAAGGTATTTTTGTGTAATTCTGGGACCGAAGCAAATGAAACTGCGATGAAAATAGCCAGGAAATTTACTGGGAAGAAAAAAATAATCTCAATGAAGAACTCTTTCCACGGAAGAACAATCGGATCTTTAAGTGCAACTGGGATTGATCACTACAGAAAACAGTTTAAGCCTCTACTGTCTGGATACAAATTTGCTAAATTCGGGAATATAGAGGATCTGAATAAAGTGATTGATAAAGAGACTGCGGGAGTAATCCTTGAACCTATACAAAGTATGGGTGGCGTAGTCACAGGAACAGAAGATTATTACAAACAGCTTTCTGAAATCTGTGAAAAAAACGGTTGTCTTTTGATTTTTGATGAAATCCAAACAGGTTTTGGAAGAACAGGTAAGATGTTCGCTTGTGAACATTGGAAAATCCAGCCAGATCTGATAACTTTCGCTAAAGGTGTAGCGAGTGGTATACCTATGGGTGGTGTTTTAGTAGATGAGAAAATTGCCGATACGATTAATTATGGGGAACATGGATGCACTTTCGGTAGTGGTCAAATTGCATGTGCATCAGCAAAAGCAACAATAGAAGTTATACAGAATGAAAAATTGGTTGAAAACTCATCAAAAATGGGCAGACTAATAAAGAAAAAACTGAAAGATTTAGAACAGATAGACGAAGTAAAAGGTTTGGGTCTTCTCCTTGGGTTAAAGATGAATGTGAATGTTAAAGAGTCTATCAAAAAAGGAATGAGATATGGGATAATATTTGGGGATTCGTGTGATCCTGAAGTTGGGAGGTTGCTTCCACCTTTAATTATAAACGAAAAACATGTGGAAGAGTTTCACGAAGGTCTTAAAAAAGTTTTTGGTGAGTAATATGAAGAACTTTATTTCAACACATAATTGTACATTTGAGGAATTGGAAAAGATATTGAAATTAGCTACTCAACTAAAAAGCAAACCGATTGATAATTGCCTGAAAAATAAGTCTGTTGCTCTGGTTTTCTTTAATTCTTCTTTAAGGACAAGGACTTCATTTGAAGTTGGGATAAATCAACTCGGGGGGCATAGCAGTACTTTAGATGTCGGTGGGCAAATATGGAATCTTGAATACAAAGATGGAGCTGTAATGGATGGGCAAAATGTTGAACACATTAAAGATGCGAGTAAAGTACTTTCAAAATATTTTGATTTTGTCTGCGTGAGGAGTTTTCCACAGATGGAAGATTGGAATGAAGATAAGAAAGATCCAATAATCAACTCTTTCAAAAAATATCTTGATATTCCACTAATCAGCATGGAATCAGCACTTTATCACCCCTGTCAAGCATTGGCAGACATAATGACGATAAAAGAAAAACTTAATAAACCAGAAAAAAAGAAATTTGTTCTTTCATGGAGTTATCATCCTAAATCATTGCCAACGGCTGTCCCAAACTCAGCATCAATTATAGCTTCTCAATTTGGAATGGATGTAACTATTGTGAATCCTAAAGGTTTCGAGCTATCAAAAGAGACTATGAATATTGTAGAGAAAAATTGCAAAGACAAGGGTTCCAACTTTGAAGTTGTTAACTCTCACGAGGGATTTGAAAATGCTGACATTATCTATGCTAAAAGTTGGGGGTCTTTGAAATATTATGGACAACCAGAAATTGAGGGTTCTATTAAGAAAGACCTGAAGGGTTGGATAGTAGATAAAGAAAAGATGGATCTAACAAAAAATGCGAAGTTCATGCATTGTCTTCCTGTAAGAAGGAATGTTGAAGTTGCCGATGAAGTTTTGGATAGCAAAAATTCGATTGTATATGATCAAGCTGAGAATAGGTTACATGCACAGAAAGGTCTTTTGAAATATTTAATAGGTGATAAAAAATGAGTGCTCTAAAAACAGGAGAAGCTGATAAATACATAAAAAAGTTCGAAAATAAAACAATTCTCATTAAGATTAGTGGGGAATTGTTTAATGATAAAACTATAGATAATATATCGGAAAATATTTTTGTGCTCTTCAAAAATGGGATCAAAGTAATTGTCATCCATGGTGGAGGGTATCAAGCAGATGATTTATCAAAAAAGCTTGGGGTACAAATAAAAAAGGTTAACGGAAGGAGAATCACAGATCTTGAATCTTTGGAAATAGTCAAAATGGTTTTCAGTAAAGCAAATATTGAGATAATCGCTTCGTTAAAAAAACATAATTTAAAACCTGTGGGGTTATCAGGAATAGATAGTGGAATAATAGCAAAGAAAAGGGAAGTGAAAGAAGTTGATTACGGATTTGTTGGTGATGTTGTAGATATAGACACTAATTTAGTGAAGATTTTATTAGATAAGGGCTTTATCCCAGTAATTGCTCCTATTGCCTGCGATGAAAATGGGATTGTTCTAAATATCAATGCTGATACTATTGCCATTGAGTTTGCGAAAAAGCTTGGTGTAGAAAAACTTGTTATGTTATCAAATGTTCCTGGTGTTTTTGAAAAACTTGGTGATAAATCTTCCGTCATATCGTATCTGACAGTTTCTAAGATGAAAAAATTGGTCAAAAGTAATTCAATCAATGGTGGAATGATTCCAAAACTTGAGTCTTGTATTTCTGCTCTCAACCACGGAGTTAAGAGGATTCATCTAATAGACGGAACGATTGAAAATGCAATTTTAAAGGAAATTTTAACCAAAAAAGGCATCGGAACTATGATTGTCGACGATGCTGAAATGGAGGTGTATAAAAATGAGTTCGAATAAAGAATTGAAAGTTAAGACCTTCATAGTAAGTGAAAAGCAGATGGAAATAGATTCAAAGATGGTCTATTATGATATATGGGGAACAAAGGCTCATGTATTGATGCTGAATAAAATTGGAGTTATAAAAAAGAAGGAAATAGTTCCAATATTAAAGGCACTAAACAAAATTGAAAAGATTTACAAAGACGAAAAATTTAAAATTGATCCGGATAAGGGATCTCAGCTAACTCTTGAAGGAATGATAATAAAGGAATGTAGTGATCTTGGGTATAAAGTTCATACCGCAAGAAGTAGGAATGACCAAATAATGGTTACTGAAATGCTTTATCTCAAGGATAAGGTCTTGGAATTAATGGAAAAATTAATTAAAGTTCAGAAGTCGCTGATAGGTCTTTCAAAGAAGCATATTGATACAGTCATGCCTGGATATACGCACATGCAACCAGCAAAACCAACAACATTTGGCCAATGGTGTCTTGCATATTTTGATGGCTTAATGAGGGGAATAGATTCTATTCAAAAAGCTTTTGAAAAGTACAATATGAATCCTCTGGGAGCTGTTGAATCTTACGGAACTTCATGGAAAATTGATAGGCAACTCACAACAAAACTATTAGGTTTTCAAAAAGTATGGGAAGTTCCAATTGATGTAATCTCCTCAAGAGGATTTGTTCAGTTGGAATATCTTAAGGTATTTTCAGATATTTCAATAACGTCAAGTAAACTATCTCAGGATTTGTTACTGTTCGATACATTTGAATACGGAATGATCGGCCTAGGCGATGAGGTCGCTCAAAGGATGCACCCTATAACAGGAAGTTCTGTGATGGCACAGAAAAAGAATCCCGATGTCATTGAGTTGATAAGGGCTACATCCCCACAGATAATAGGGTTTCAAAATATAGTAGCGAATTTGATAAATTCTCTCCCGATGGGATATAATAGGGATAGCAGGGAAACTAAAGAGTATATAGAACTTGGAATTTCAAAGATGAACTTGATGTTGGACTCATTGGAAAAGGTTCTATTAACACTAATAGTTGACAAAAATAAAATGAAACAATGGGTAATCTCAAATTATTCTTTGACCACTGATTTAGCAGACTATATAGCCCAGAAAAATGATGTCGGTTACAGGTTAGTATATAAAATTGTCGGTAAGGTAGTTGACGAAGCAATTAAAAACGGGAAACTTTTCAAAGAAATTTCAGTTTCTGATATAATTAAAACTGGAAAAGAGTTTGGATTAGATTTAAAATTAACAGATGAAGAATTGGAGAAGGCAACCGATCCAGAAAATTGTGTCAATAAGAAAACACATGTTGGAGGATCGAATAAAAAAACAATGGAAAAAATGATAAGCGAAAGGGAAAATATTCTAGAAGGTAAGCAAAAATGGATTGATTTAGAAAACAAGACGATTTCTGACTCTAAACATGAAACAGAATCATTAATTAAGAAAATTCTTGGAGGTAAGTAAAATGGATGTTTTACTTGAGAAGTTAGTCAAAATAAAGTCGATTTCTGGGGAAGAGGAGAATATCTCAAATTTTATTTTTGACTATTTGAAGGACCAAGGATTGACTCCAATAAAACAAGATGGGAATGTCATTTTACATATCAAAGGTAATCAAAATAAAGCTTTAATTTTCGATGCACATATCGACACAGTTGAAGCAGGGAATGTCAATAAATGGGAATTTCCACCATCTGGTCAATATTCAGGTAAAATAAAAAATGGGAAGTTATATGGATTGGGCTCTAGCGATAACAAATCATCAGTTGCCGTTTTAATGAAGTTATGCAAATGGGTAAAGGAAAATAACCCAAAATGGGATGTTTGGTTTGCATTTGTTGTTAAGGAAGAAGTAGATGGATATGGTTCAAAAAGTTTCATTAAATGGTTGAAAAGTCAATATCTAGAAAAATATGATGATATTCAATGTGTTGTGTGTGAACCAAGGGGTTGTAAGGAAGTTGGCCTTGGAAATAAAGGTAACATCTTTGTTAAAATAAAAATTCAGGGTGAATCTGGACACTCGGCAAAAATAAATGAAATTGAAAAACAAGCTATTTTAGAAGGAGTAAAAGTAATTAAAAAATTAAATGAAATTGAAAATAAGTTAAAGAAAAAATATTTTGATTCTGATTTAGGGTTTACCACAATAGCAATTACTGGTTTTGAAGCAGTTGAAAGTTCGCCAAATAAAATTCCTGGTACATGTTTAATCAGTTTAGATATAAGAACGATACCAGAAACTCATGAAAAAATTATTGATATAATAAAGGATGAATTAATGAACTTCAACTTAAAATTTGAATGGACTTATCATTCCACACAACCAGTTAAAACATCCAAGAATTCGGGAATAGTTAAAATATTAAAGAAAATTGATCCAGAGTTGAAAATCACCTACTCATCAACAAACAACGATTCCTGCTATTTTATCAAAGAAAATATTCCTACTGTTGTTTTTGGACCCGGCAACAAGGAGCAATCTCATAAAGAGAACGAATTTGTTAACCTAAAAAACCTTCCAATTTGCCTTGGGATTTTCAAAAAATTAGTAAAAGGTGTTGAAAATGACTAAAAAAGCTGTAATTTTACTAGAAGATGGAACATTAATCAAAGGTGAAGGTTTTGGTTACCAGTCAGAAGCGATAGGAGAGGTTGTTTTTAACACCGGGATGGTTGGCTACCCAGAAACATTGACAGATCCTTCATATAAAGGCCAGATATTAGTATCCACTTATCCTTTGATAGGGAATTACGGAGTTCCGAAGAATGAGAAGGATGAGTTTGGTCTTTCAAATAATTTTGAATCAGAAAAAATTCAAATAAAATCTTATATAATATCTGATCTATGTGAACATCCAAACCACTGGGCAAAAAATAAAACTTTGGATGAGTGGTTTTTCGATCAAAAAATTCCAGGTGTTTTTGGAATCGATACAAGGGCTTTAACTAAAAAGTTAAGGGAAAAGGGTACAATGATGGGTTTGGTAAAGATATTTTGCGATAAGGAGAAAATCAATAAAAAAGATCTGCTGGCTAAAATAAAAAAAATCAATTATTCAGAGATTTGTTCAGTGAAGGAAGCCTCAACCAAAAAACCTTTTTTGTATAAATCAGGGGGTTCTCCAAAAGTTGTGCTGATTGACTGCGGAGTAAAATATAGCATAATAAAGAGCTTGCTGAAAAGGAATTTGGATGTTGTAGTTGTTCCATATAATTACAGCTTTGAGGAAATAATGAAGTTTAAACCACAAGGTATAGTCATCTCAAATGGCCCTGGAGATCCTAAAGATTGCAAAGAAACTGTCGAAGTTATTAAATCCTTGATGAAAACTGATATTCCAATTTTTGGAATTTGTCTAGGAACAGAATTGATTTCTCTGGCTACAGGGGGGAATACATACAAATTAAAATTCGGCCACATGGGTCAAAACCATCCATGCATAAACACCGAAAACAAAAAATGCTACGTTACCTCACAAAACCATGGATATGCTGTGGATGCGAGGAGTTTAATCGATTTTAAGGTACTTTTTAGCAACATCAATGACAACAGCGTGGAAGGAATAAAACACAAGACCAAAAACATATTTGCAGTTCAGTTTCATCCAGAAGCTTCTCCTGGTCCTACAGATACTGGATTTCTTTTTGACGACTTCGCAAAGATGGTGTATAATTATGAAACCTAAAAAAGTCCTTGTTTTAGGCTCTGGTGGAATACAGATAGGGCAGGCGGGGGAATTTGACTACTCTGGCTCACAAGCGTTAAAAGCCTTGAAGGAAGAAGGAATAAAAACAGTTCTAATCAACCCAAATATTGCGACAATCCAAACTGATGAAAAGATTGCTGGAAAGGTATATTTTCTTCCATTGGAAGTTAAGAACATAGAAGATGTCATCAAAAAGGAGAAGCCAGAATGCATTCTTCTAGGTTTTGGCGGGCAAACAGCATTGAACTGCGGTGTTGAACTAAATGAAAAAGGGTTGTTGAAAAAATATAACTTGAAGGTTTTAGGAACTCAGGTAAAATCAATAAAAATGGCGGAGGATAGGGAAAAATTCAAAGAAACTATTGAATCCGCTGGGTTAAAAGTCCCAAAGAGTGGAAAAGCTAACACAATAGCGGAAGCTAAAAAAATAGCTTCGAAAATAGGTTACCCAGTTATAATAAGGGTTGCTTATACATTGGGTGGCAAGGGTTCTGGCGTTGCCAAAAATCAAAAAGAACTGGAAAAAATAGCAAGGATAGGTTTAGCGCAAAGCATGATAAAGCAAATTCTGGTGGAAGAATACTTGTGTAAGTGGAAGGAGATAGAATACGAGGTGATGAGGGACAAGAATGATAATTGCATGATAATCTGCAATATGGAAAATTTTGATCCGATGGGAATACATACAGGAGACAGCATAGTAGTTGCACCCTCACAAACTTTGACTAACAAGGAATATCATAAATTGAGGGAAATATCAATAAAAGTAATAAAACTTCTTGAAATAATTGGGGAATGCAATATACAATTTGCTTTAGACCCAAAATCTGAAGATTACAGAATAATAGAAGTTAATCCAAGGCTTTCCAGGTCATCAGCACTGGCTTCCAAAGCTACTGGGTATCCAATAGCATACGTTGCTGCAAAATTATCTTTAGGTTACACGCTCCAAGAAATAACGAACAAGGTAACTGAAGCCACTTGCTCTTTTTTTGAGCCTTCTTTGGATTATGTGGTTGTAAAAATGCCAAGATGGGATTTTCAAAAATTCGAGGGGGTGTCAAAATTGCTCGGAGTTCAAATGAAATCAATCGGGGAAGCGATGGCTATAGGAAAAACTTTTGAAGAAGCCCTGCAAAAAGCGGTTAGGATGATAGACAAAGGTTATGAGGGAATTTGTGATTTTGAAGAAAATTCAACAAAAGAAAAAATCAAACACGAAATTCTCAATCCAACTGACATGAGGTTGTTTTACATAGCTAAAGCAATAGAAAAGGGATTCAATACAAAAAAAATAACCGAACTTTCAGGGATAGATGAGTGGTTTATCTCAAAAATTCAGAACATAGTCCAGATTAAGAACGAGATTAAAAAATACGAGCTTAACAAGGAGATTCTTCTCAAAGCAAAAAAATATGGGTTCTCTGACAAGGAAATATCCAAATTAAAAAAATGTTCAGAAGAAGATATAAGGAAATTAAGAAAAAAAAATGATATAATTCCTTTTGTGAAACAAATAGATACTTTGGCAGGGGAATATCCAGCAAAGACCAATTATCTTTATCTTACTTACAATGGACAAGAGGATGATATAGAATTCAAAAAAAAGAAAAAACTTATTGTCCTTGGATCTGGAGTTTATAGGATCGGATCAAGCGTCGAGTTTGACTGGTGTTGCGTCAATACTGCATGGGCTCTTAAAAAGAAAGGTATAGAAGAGGTCATTATGATCAACTGCAATCCAGAGACTGTTTCAACAGACTTTGATGTCTTGGATAAGTTATATTTTGAGGAAATCAGCGTTGAGAGGATTTTGGATATTTATGAAAAAGAAAATCCTGACGGGATTATAGTTAGTGTAGGTGGTCAAACTCCAAACAATATAGCAGGCGAGCTAGCCAAGAATAAGGTGAAAATAATTGGAACTAGTTTTAGTAGCATAGACAAAGCTGAAGACAGAAACAAGTTCTCCGAATTTCTAGATCAGATGGAAATAGGGCAGCCAGAATGGAAAAAGGTTAAAGGAGAAAAAGAAACAATTGAATTTTGCAAAAAAGTATGTTATCCAGTTATAATAAGACCTTCTTACGTCCTCTCGGGAACTGGAATGAAAATAATAGAAAATGAAAAAGATATGAAAAAATATTTCAAGAAAATAATTAAAGCAAATAATTTCACAGTGTCAAAATTCATAGAAAATGCAAAAGAAGTGGACGTAGATGGTATAGGTTATGGAAGTAAAGTTTTCATAGCCGGGATTCTTGAGCATATAGAAAATGCGGGCACTCACTCTGGGGATTCCACGATGGTTATTCCCACGGTGTCTTTAGGTTATTATGAAATAAAAAAAATTAAGAATTACACTAAAAAAATTGTATCCAACTTGATGATAAAGGGTCCATTCAATATACAATATCTTGTCAAGGAAGGGGATGTCTTAGTGATAGAATGCAATCTAAGGGCTTCCAGAAGCATGCCTTTTGTATCCAAGATGATAGGAGTTAATTTAATGGAACTGGGGGTTGATTCAATGCTAGATGAAAGGAAGACCTTCCCTAAAATTACCTATAAAAATTACGGAGTGAAGTCAGCCCAATTCTCCTACTTCAGGTTGGAGGGAGCTAGTCCATTTTCAAGTGTTGAAATGAATTCAACTGGGGAAGTAGCTTGTTTTGGGAAAACTTTTAAAGAGGCTTTTCTAAATTCATTGGCTGCGAAAGGAATAAAAATTCCAGTAAAAGGTGATAAAGTGCTCGTTTTAGTGAATAAAAACAGTGATTGTTCTGAGATAATAAAAAAATTGGCAAAGAAATACAGGATTATGACCAACGAAGATAATGAAAATGATGTAATTAAATTGATAGAAAATCAGGAAATTAAATTGGTGATAAACTTGCTTAAAAACCAGAAATCAAAAGAATTTATTATCACAAGGAAATGTATTGATATGGACATACCTTTGATTACAAATAAGGAATTGGCGAAAGTATTTTCTGAAATGGTAAATTAACATGAACCTTAAGCTAGAAATTAAAAAAGAAGCGGAAAAACTCCTGAAGCAGTCGGATTTGCTTAAATATGATTCTCTATCAGAAACAATAGAAGTGCCACCAAACCCGGAGATGGGTGACATTGCGACAAACATATCATTCTCATTAGCGAAGAAGCTTGGAAAGTCTCCGGTGAAAATATCAGAAGAAATAGAAAAAGAAATAAAATTATCAAAAAGCTCTA
>PFTQ01000010.1 GCA_002789635.1 Candidatus Aenigmarchaeota archaeon CG_4_9_14_3_um_filter_37_18
TCTCGAAAAAAAGGATAGTTATTTCCCTCACCTGTATCCCGAAAACCCATCCATACAGAATCCCCCGGTTTGTTCAAAACAGCATATGCTGGTCTTCTAACTGCACCCTGAGCTCCATCATGATAGGTTTTGTGAAGGTTAGTCGTCATAGAATCAAAGGTACGTGTTTAGCTGACCTATTTCCTACACAATAGAAATCACGAAATTCTCGTGTTTCTAAGTATTTTGAATGGATAATTTTGATAACAACATTTGCGACAAATGCAAACCCCATTTTGAAAAACTTCAAAAAGAGATAGAAGACTTGAAAAGAAGACTCTTGACATTTGAAAATGCACATACACCTCCTTCAAAGAATTTTGTAAAAAGAGAAAAAGTTGAGAATCCTAAGAAATCTGGAAGGTCTTATGGTCATGAAGGGATAACGCGTCAAACAAAACAACCATCAAGAACAATTGCATTAACATCAAAGAAATGCCCTTATTGCAATTCTCAGTCAATAACAAGATTAAGGGTAGAATCAAGGGCAATAGAAGATATTCCAGAGCCTGTTCAAACCAAAATAACCAGATACCTAGTGAATTTTTACAAATGTGAACATTGTGGGAAAACATTCAACACGAAACACAGAGACCTGCCAGAAGAAGGTGATTTTGGCAACAATACTCTGGCACAAGTATCATTGATGAAATTCCAGGACAGATTGCCATACAGGAAAATACAGGAAGCATTGGAAAGGCAATACAACTTGAAGATAACGCCTGCTTCAATCCTTGACTTCACAAGAAGAGTGGGCGATAAGCTGGAAAATGCCTACAACCAAATAATGCTCAGAACAAGAAATTCCAGATTTGTTTATGCCGATGAGACAGGGCTCAAAGTAGATGGGAAGAAGTATTGGATATGGATATTCGTGACAGCAATAGGGACTTTATCTATAGTGAGAAAAAGCAGGGGAAAGAATGTTGTTGAAGAAGTTCTTGGAAAAGACTATTCAGGCACAATAATCTGTGATGGTTGGAAAGCCTATCCAAACTTCACTCGCAACATCCAGAGGTGCTGGGCACATCTTCTTAGAGAAGCTAAATTTTTGTCCAGAAAGAATGAAGAAGCCAAACTATTGTCAGATAAGCTTCATGAATTGTATAAAAACCTGAAAACAACTCTTGATAAAGGCCCTCCAAATCATATCCGGATCATCCTGAAAATGAATGCTGAAAAAAGTTTGAGAGAATTGGCAAACAAGAATTATCAGTCAAAAGATGTTCAAAAATTTGTGATAAAGATCAGAAACGGGGCGAATTACTGGTTCAACTTTGTCACTAATCCACTTATTGAACCCACAAATAATATTGCAGAAAGAGCATTAAGAGAGCATGTAATTCATAGGAAAATCATAGGCACATACAGAAATGAAAGGGGCGCTCAAATACATGAAAGAATGATGACTTGCATAGCAACATGGAAACAACATGGATTGAATACTAGAGAAGAATTATTGAAATGTGTAAGGAGCTAAACACGTACAATCAAAGATGTCTTGTTAAAAATAAATACCTTACTTTTCATACTTTCCTGAAACCATTCTCTAATTCCGGCATCTCTTTGATCACGTAGTCGTATTGGTGAATTTTTGTTTTGAGCAGGCGCGAAAATATCTTTTTTTCTTTTACTTTTGAGATTTTCCTGTTTTTTGCTTGGAAATTCAGCTTTAAAAGGGCGTCTTCCTCCTTTTCATCCAGTTTTCTTGCAATCCTGTAGTAGATGTTGTATTCTTTCGGGGACGACCTCATTACACTCCTTATAATCCTCCTCTGGAATTTCTTTCCTTTATTTTCAAGCATTTCTTTCAGGACAGAATAGGAGACAAACTCGCAAAAAACCTCGTCTGATATCTCATTCCTGAAGTGAGAGAAATGGTGTGCTATACCGTGCAAAGCATGCTGCAGACCTGAATAATACCTGTTTTTAAGTAGTGAGGAGTTAATGCAGACATACTTCTTGTTGCCGATGATTATGAAGAACTCGTTGCAGGTTTCTTTCCTTGGGAATTTGAACACCCTGACCCTTATCCTGTCGAGTTTTCCTTTGTTGAAGTCCAGTGGAGAGTAGTCTAGGATAGGTTCTTTTAGTGATAAGAGGTCATTTTTCAGTTTTTTGGCAATTCTATGATCGCAGTCTTTGAATTTGATCTCAGGAAACATAAGAATCATAAAAGAGTTTAGATATTTATGCATTAGCCTGAAAATGAGGCAAAACTTATAAGTTTTTCTGTCTCTTAACTGAAATTAGTCATCCATAGCTTGTTTTACGCTTATAAGCGTCTCTGGAAACATAGGCACTCATTTCATCATAAGCAGATTTCCCAGCATAGGTTGAACCTATTTCTGTGGTTTCAGAATCAACCCTGGCTGGCATAGTTCTGACTTCATCCTTGTAAGACCTAGGTAAAAGACCCTTTATCCTATTTGCGAGTTCATTTATTTCTATAACTTGTTTTCTAATCATCTGCTTCAAAGAATCTGGTATATCAGCTCTTTCCAACTGTTTTAAGGCAAAATTAGGGTTAGAGCCTATGTCAGTTATTCTCAATACGGCACTTACCATTTTTATACCATCAATTTTAGCAGAGTTGATGTTCGTGTTAAAAGCGACAATATAACTGAGATCGGCACCACTAAAATCCGTCTTTGTATCGATTATACTTTCGATTATTGCTGACCAGGAGAGGTTTGAGTTCTTGAAAATTGTTCCCTTCAGGTTCGCCCTGCTCAGATCAGACCAAGTAAGATTGCACCCAGTGAAATTAGACCCAATTAATGTTGAGTTGCTAAAATTAGAGAAGCTCAAGTCAGACCCCGATAAATCAATTTCAGTAAGGTCTTGCCCATCAAACCATCTACCAACACATCTTATTCCAGAGAAATTCCTTTCACCTTGTTTATATTTTTTGATGATTTCAGAATTAGACATTTGTTTTTTGTTATCTATTGCAGAAAGTTCCATGATATGAATTTGTCTCAGGTCAATAAATTCTTGATCCTCTTAAATGAGACCTTTAAATTTCATAGAAATCCCTGTCTATAACGCGATTAGAGAACATTCCTAAAGTTTTTAAGCTGTGAAGCTAAACATATTGGACTATGCCAAAATTCAATTTCAAGTATGCAACGATCTTCTTGATTGTGTTTCTGGATTTGCTAGGCGTAGGAATAGTTTTGCCTTTGCTCCCGTTCTATGCCGAGAAATTCACAAGCAACGCAATAATAATAACATCCATGGTTACGGCTTATTCATTGATGTCTTTTATATTCACGCCTATACTAGGACATTTTTCAGACAAATATGGAAGAAAGCCTATTCTAATAATCAGCCAGTTGGGATCGGCGGTAGGATATTTGTTTTTAGCTTTTGCCAGCAGCATTTACATCCTGTTCCTCTCAAGGATAATCGACGGCATAACTGGAGGAAATATCTCCACAGCTCAAGCATATATCACAGACATAAGCTCAAAAGAAGAGAGGAGAAAGGCGTTTGGAATCATAGGGGCTGCTTTTGGCTTAGGCTTCATGCTTGGCCCTACTATCGGCGGCTTGCTAGGACACATAAACATAATGCTTCCGGGGATATTTGGGGCGGTAATGGCAACTGGGGCTTCAATCCTCGTTTATTTGAAGCTTCCTGAAACTACAGTTAAGGGGAAAGAGGTCGAAAAATACAGTTTCAAGCAAATGTTTTCTGTTTTAAAAAATAACTTTGTAGCAAAAATAATAATAACATCCATCTTTTTCGGTCTGGCATTTTCTGGTATGCAGTCAGTATTCTCTTTGTACAACCAAAAGCTTCTCGGCTTTCAGGAAAGGGAGAACGGCCTTTTATTCGGCTACATAGGTTTAATCAGTATTCTGATGCAGGTCTACTTTCTGAGAAAATTGGAGAAGAAATACGGGGACAAGCCGCTAATAAAAATATCTTTAATTGCTGATATGATAGGGCTGTTCCTGTTGTTTTTGATGCCTTTTGTCCAATTCAAACTCCTCTTTTTGATGCTTGGGATTACAATGTTTGGTTTTGGTAATGGAATTTTCAACCCGACTATACGGGCTTTGCTTACTAAAGGAGTGGATCAGTATGGCAAATACCTCGGCATCTTCGCTTCTTACATAAGCCTGACCATGATTTTCGGGCCGATAATAAGCGGATTCCTCTATGAGACAGTAGGACCGTCCATATCTTTCCTGGCTTCATCTGTTCTGATGTTGTTAGGTGTTATCAGTTTCTGGGGGATTAAAATCAAAGAATAAGAAATCACTAATGGGAAATATAATCATGAACTCTAACAATGTGATAATTATCCCTGGATTGGGGGACGATACAAATAAGCTGCGGATAATAACCAACTGGTGGAATAAGCATGGAATAACCCCTCATATAGTGTCGATTGGATGGCATGACCAGGAGAATTTTCAGCAAAAATTAGCAAAACTTGTAAAAACAATTGATATCCTTTCCTCTCAGGAGACAGTTTCATTGATTGGAACCAGCGCTGGCGCAAGTGCAGCATTGAATGCATTTGTTAAAAGAAGAAAAAAAGTTTATCATGTTGTGAATGTTTGCGGCAGGCTCAGACTAGGGAAATATACCGGCTTCAGGTCTTTTGAAAATAGGACTAGCTCTAGCCCTGCGTTTAAGGAATCTGTCCTGTTGTTTGAAAGTATGGAATCAAAGCTTAGCAAAGCAGACCGCTCAAGAATTATGACAGTGACTCCTAGATTTGGGGATGAACTCGTCCCAAGAGATACCGCTATTCTTGAATATGCCCACAATATTACCATACCAACGATCGAGCATGGATTCAGCATAGCGATGGCATTGACAATATTTGCGAAGCCGATTATAAAGTTTCTTACACCGGAATAATTTCTGAAATAAAGAATTGGTTATTAGTGGACTGAGAGGGATTTGAACCCCCAGCCTTCTGGATGCAAACCAGACGATCTACCGAGTTGATCTATCAGCCCATAACTAACTTAATTTGATAATAAAAGTTTATAAAATAACCTCTCCGTTCCTTTTTTCAACTCCGTTCTTTTATCGCAAGATAGTTTGCAATCAATATGAGAAATCCACCAATAATAACGTTTGAAGCAATAGTTTGGCCTAAAAATATAGCTGCAAGAATAGCTGCGCTGACAGGTTCAAGTAATAAAATTATCCCAGCATCTGACGCTGTGACTTTCTTTACACCAATGTAGTATGATATATGGGGAATTAAGCCTGCCAATATTTCAAAAATCAAAAAATAGAGCCAAAAAATAATCGGAAAATTAAGTGAAAGATTTATTATTGAGGCGTCTTTGATGAAGATAGAAACAATGGGGTAAAATATTAGCATAAAAATAACATAAAATAGGATATTAGAAAACTTTGTTGTTATAGGATTATATTCCTTTTTCCCAGCAACCCTCCCTAATATAACCCATAATGATAGCAAAAATCCCCCCAGAAGAGATAATATAACCCCAGTAAAACTGCCAATCTTTTGGATATTAAGGGGATTTACAATAAAAACAACCCCAAGCAAGACAATAATCATCGAAAGAATCTTTAATTTTGTCAATTTCTCTTTCATTAAAAATTTACTTAAGATCACTGTCCACAAAGGCTGTGTATACAACAGTAAAACAATAATAGATATTGGTGTTCCCAAAAAAATAGGAAGCCACTGGGAAAAAGCTAGAAAAGCGCTGATTAACCCATAGAAAACATAAAGTTTAACCATCTCATTTCTTATTCTGCATTCCTTTCTAAAAACTACGAATGGGAATAACAAAACTATCGTAAACAAACTAGGCAATACTGATATTTGATAAAAAGAAAATCCTAATTCAGCGAGAATCCCAGCTCCAAAAACAACAAAACCAGAAAAAATACCTGAGATTACAACAAGCCAATATTCCTTTTCCATGAGCTAAATTAGTGACTAAAGTTAATAAAAGAAAATAGTTTCCAACAAAATAACACTATGATGCTCTAAGAACAAGAAATCTTCTTGGCCAGATATTGGTCTTTATTATTTTATTTTTCATCTCCAGTTTTCTGAGACAATGTCTGATTCTATGTTCTATTACTTTAAAATTTACTACCATATCATTTACTGTGGCACTTTCAACTCTCTCCAGAAATTGAATCATTTCTTTTTCTGTTATTTTCCTATTAAGCGAAAGAATCTCCAGATCGAGATCCAACCATTTTCTTTTCTTTGGATGTGAAAAACCAATTAATTCTGAAAATTTTCTAATATTATCATGATTCCTAAACCCCCCTGGAATGAGAATTATGTGAAAATTATCATTGTTCTGTACTACAAATTTGATTCCAATCTCTTTTAATCGTGATTTCATAAACTCGGTTATCAAATCTCCTTGTCTATCCTTTTTTTGCCAGATGACTACCTCACATCTTCCATTAACAGACCCTTCTGCATCGAAGATTCCCTGAAGAATTGGTCCTGATATATTTACATTACTCGCTACCAACACATTTTCGAAAAGTTTTTTTATTCTCTTCTTAAAAATAGTGGAATTTACAGTAGATTCTATAGTTTCTTTATTTCTCTTGAACCCATTTCTATTACTTTTGAGTCTCCTTATTTTTATTTTTTCCCTTGGGATATCAAATCTACTATTCAAAACTTCGATCCATTTATTAATCAGAAATTCTTCATTATTCCAAAGTCTAACCATTCTACCAGATAAACTACCATCTCCGATAGTAATACCAATAAACCAAGCAATATCTGGGGTAATTTCTCTCATTCCCACCACTAATTAAAATATCGATTTCAAGGTATAGATGTTTTTGTAGAGGGTAATGTTTGTATGAACAGCTGAAAGAAGGGACTAAAAATGATATATGGTGCTAAAAAACACTCCATATCCCACAAAAATTCATCTAAAGTTTTAATCAGTTATATTTTAGATGAAAAAGTATTTTTATGGCTACAAATGATACAATCTCAGGAAAATACCTTCTGTAGTCCTAGTGTTTGGTGTTTGTTAGTAAAATATAAAGGAGGTGATCCAGCCGCACGTTCCCGTTGCCGAGCCAACAAGAGATACCCAATAAACCAGTTTCATTCTGAAACGTGCGAACACATTTGAATGCAACAAGGCAGAATATTCTGGTTACTTTCGATTAATTCTCCTGATGACTTTACGGCTACCTGTGCAAGAAAGCCAGCACACGACTGAACTTTCATGTTGCGACTTAGCCCCCCTCGCGAAACCCAAATTCGACATTCCCAACAAGAGAGCGCCTCATTTGGACTCCACTCGGATGGCTTGACGGGCGGTGTGTGCAAGAAGCAGGGACATATTCGACGAACGACTCCACATCAGAGTTCATTTTTATTCTCTGATTTAATGACGTTTGTCTACTAGGAATTCCAGCTTCACGAGGGTGAGTTACAACCCTCGATCCGTACCTAGTATGAGTTTAGGAGATTGGCTTCTCCTTTCGGAGTTGCAACCCATTGTCTCATACATTGTAGGCCGCGTGTAGCCGGGGAAATTCAGGCCATACTGACCTACCGTTGCCGACACCTTCCTCTAGTTTATCACTAGCGGTCTCCTATGAGTGCACTCTTTCGAGTTAGCAACATAGGATGTCGATCTCGCTCGTTAACGGACTTAACCGCACGCTTCACAGTACGAGCTGACGATGGCCATGCAACACTTCTCAGCTTGTCTGGTAACCCCTTTAGAGTGACCCTCATCCTGCTGTCGATCCCCGTGAGATTTCCGGCGTTGGATCCAATTGAACCGCAGCCTCCACTCCTTATGTGCTCCCCCGCCAATTAGGGGAGAAGAATACCCATTAAAATTTTAAATTTTTCAACTTTGTCTTGATGAAAACTTCCGATAACTTCTATAAACTCTATAATACATTTCTTTTTTGTAATTCTGAATTCCCATACTCCACCACATCTTGTTAAATTAGTGGGTTCTATTTTAATTTCTTGTAATTTTTTTCTAATGAATTCAAGTGACTCCTTGTTTTTCTGGCTAAAAATTATATATTTCTGAGAATCAATATCTATTTTTCTTGGAAGACCTCCTTCCGCATCGAAAAACCCTCTTATATAACTTGTTATCGTTTCCTTATCACTGCAATTTCTTATGTCTTCTGGAGTACCCCAATTTTCTTGAGGAATCTTTATCCCAGAAATCTCTATAATTTTTGTAACTAGTTGCTTATCATTTATTCTTAATATCCAATAACCTTTCATATGTCGTGTTATTCGACCTTCTTTTCCAAATTCTTTGTTAAAAATACTCTGAATCAATTGTAACCATTGCTTGTTTTTCTGGGATATCTTAACTTCATAGTTTTTGCCTTTTCTAAAATCAACTGTAGCATCTCTCATAGCTCCAAGTAGATAGCCTATATTTGCGTTCATAGAATGTTATTGAGTCTTATTATATTTAAGTGTAGTTTCGGGCTTCTTCTCTTTCCCTTAAGTTTCAACCTTGCGGTCGTACTCCCCAGGTGACCCACTTAACACCTACGCTCCGGCATTACAAACCCTCGTAAGGTTTGTAACACCAAGTGGGCATCGTTTACGCCTAGGACTACCGGGGTATCTAATCCCGATCGCTCCCCTAGGTTTCATCCCTCACCGTCGGACCTGTTCTAGGTAGACGCCTTCTATGTAACAAATTTGAATAAGTTACGCCACAGGTGGTCCCACTGGGATTATAGGATTTTACCCCTTCCCCAGCAGTACCTCTACCCTCTCCCAGTCCCAAGCCTTGCAGTATCCCCAGCAAGCCTACCAGTTTCCCAATAGATTTCACTAGGGACTAACAAAACCGGCTACGGATGCTTTAGACCAACTAAAACCGGATACCACTAGGGGCGCAGGTATTACCGCTTACCGTTCCAAGAGTTATTAACTCTATAGAATGGCGGCTGGCACCTGTCTTGCCCACCCCTTATTCGCCAAGCTTTTTCAACTTAACAAAAGCTTATGCAAAGCATAAGCACTCCAGATTCCCTCATCGCACGTTAATGCATAGTGAAGGTTTCGCGCCTGCTGCGACCCGTAGGTCCTGGATTCATGTCTCAGAATCCATCTCCGGGCTTCCACTCTCATGGCCCGTACCCGTTATAACTTTGGGAGTACTTTACACCCCCAACAGGTTGATAGGTTATAGTCCCATCCTAAGGCGGCGGACCTTTAGATATTCTATCATTCCAGACCAGAATGTCTATCAGGTATTAGCTTCAGTTTCCCGAAATTATTCCTGACCTTAGGTTAGGTTAACTATATATTACTGAGCAGTATGCCGAGTCCCGAAGACTCTCAGCTCGCATGGCTTAGTCGAATCCGGATAGCAGTATCCTCCGGCAGGA
>PFTQ01000066.1 GCA_002789635.1 Candidatus Aenigmarchaeota archaeon CG_4_9_14_3_um_filter_37_18
CTCCTTCCTTGACATATGCATCAATAGCATCCATTATTTCCAGTTCATTTCTCGCAGAAGGCTTAAGCTTCTTTATCACTCCAAAAACACGGGAGTCAAACATATACAATCCTGTGTGGCATAGAGTGGATTTTGGCTCTTTAGGATGCTCTTCAACATATGTGACTTTCTTCCCATCAACCAAAGCTATTCCAAACCTTTTAGCCTCATCCAGACTAAGATCCTTTAGAAATATTCTCGCTCCTTTTTCCTGCTTCATAAAATTCTTGGCATAATCTGCTATATCATCCTCAAAAATATTATCCCCGAGTATAACTACGCATTTATCATCGCCGACAAATTGTTCGGCCAAGCCCAATGCTTGAGCGATCCCGCCAGCCTTGTCCTGAATTTTATAAGTCAAATCTACCCCAAAATCAGAGCCACTTCCTAGTAGCCTCATAAAATCCCCGGCATTTTCTACTCCAGTGACTATTAGTATCTCTTTTATGCCAGCTTGAACCATTTTTTTTAAAGGATGGTATATCATCGGCTCATTGTAGACAGGAAGAAGATGCTTGTTCGTCACTTTTGTCAACGGCTTAAGCCTGCTTCCAGTCCCGCCAGCCAAAATTACTCCTTTTACCATATCCAAATATCCCCTTAATAAAATTTTAAGCTTTTGGTTTTGACCTTATATTCAGCAAGCCGTCAACCATTCCAAGCAAAGTTATGAACATTGTCAAAATATCGAAAAATGGCATTAGAAATGATAGCGGATCTTTTGTAGCTAGAAACATCTCAATCGTTCTTTTAACTTGGAATAATAAAAATATCCCAAGAGGAAAGTACCCTAAAAATTTGAATGGGTTTGGGAGCAGAATAAACAGAATATATAATGGGACCAAGCCGCATAAAAATACGAATAAAGATTTTCTTGCAAATGCAAAAAAATCGTTTTTCAAGATAAACGCCAGAGATTTCCCTCCCCATTTCATCTTCCTTTTCAATTCGCTCATATTCTCAGGGGCAATATGGTAATATTTTGCTTTTTGGCTGTGGCCTATCTTGAAGCCGCTTCTAAGCATTCTTTGCTGGTATTCCCAATCAATGTAATAGCCATAGTCTGGCTTGTTGTATCCGATTTTTTCAATAATTTTTCTTTTTATCACTCTCGGGATCAGAACTTTCATGGTCTTATACCCTAAATAATCAGTGAGATAGAACATCTTGGCTATCAGTTTATTGGAATTCCTAATATATTCCATTCCTTCAAATGCATCATACTGCCGATTTTTTTCAAAGAACAAGATGGCCTCTTTTATGAAATTTTTATCCACGATCATGTCAGCATCAAACAGAATCAAAATATCTCCTTTTGATGCCTTTATCCCTAAATTCCTAGCGTCCCCAAAACCAAGATGGGAGCTCCTTACCATCTTGACTTTATATTTTTTTACAATTTCTCTTGTATTGTCTATTGACCCATCATCCACTATGATTGTTTCCAGCCTGTTTTTAGGGTAATCCAGTCCTTTGATTGAATTTAGAAATTTTCCTATATGCCTCTCTTCGTTGTAAGCCGCTGTTACTATTGAGACTAAAGGCGATCTAGGCATCTAATCCCTCCAATTGAAGTTAAAAAGCAGATAAATTATTCCTAAAGGTATGCCAATTGCCCAAGCTGCAGTCCTCGTAAGAAAAATTCCGATATAATAGATGAATTCTGTAAAATCATCTGAAAATTTAATAGAATCCTTTGTAGTCAATAATAAAAATAAACCCGAAAATATCAGAGACAAAAACAGGGATGATTTAAAAAATAACCCTAGAAATAGAAATCCAAAAAATAGATAGAACAAAAGCAATCTCAACCCCATTGAAGAAGTGGATATGTGATCCCCAACAATTTTTTCTTTCTTTTTAGTCAAAAAAAGCAGTGGTGTTGCTTTTCCGTTATTGAACTGCTGTTTGAAAAAACCTTTCCAGGTAGATCTGTGATAATGGTAGACAACAGCTTCAGGTATATATTTCATTTTTCCCTTCTTTGTCAATCTATACCCAAAATCAGATTCCCATGACCAAAAGAAATTCTCGTTGAATTTGACTTTTTTTGCAACATCTGCTCTAACACAAAGATTTCCGTCTGGTAATCTAGAAGTAAATTCAGGAAACTTCTTAGCTCTTTCTTCTATTTCTTTTCCTATTAGAAACTGTAGTTTTTTTAGGCCTTTTGGATTTGTATAGAAGCCTCCCGTGGCAACAATATCATCTGAATCAAATCCTTCAATCAATTTTTTCAACCAATCTTTTTTAACAACACAATCTGCATTTGTGTAAGCCAAGTATTCCGTCTTTACATTCCTTAAAATATAATTGTGAAGTTTTGGGACTTTGCCAGCCATTTTTTTCCATTTAATCTTCTTCCCATATGATTTTAATATTTCAGGTGTAGCGTCGGTTGACATGTTGTCTAGGAACCAAATCTCTTTTTCCGGATAATCCAATCTCAGAAGAGAATCAATGCATTTCTTTAAAGTCCTTTCGCCGTTTTTAACCGGAACAAATATCGTGACCTTCGGGGATTTCATTTTTTCACTTTGCCTCTAATCAAATATTTTATATAATCGGTTCTTGCCTTCATTAATCTTACCTGTTCGGAGAAATTTAGGTTTTTTGTAAACTCTTCTATCAAATGTTTAGGTGATAAATAAAATCTGATCGTAAATCTATCTCTTAGTTGCCTTATTTCTTTATTTGTCAACCAAGGGTAACTAATGATGCAATTCAGTTGGCCATTTTCATCCAACCAATCATCCCAATTTTTAGCAACCAAATAATTGTTTTCTTTCACCCAAGCATATAGTTCAGTCCCTGGAAATGGAACTGCCTGCTGGAAAAAAGCCATATCAGGGTTCAGCTCTTTTGCATATTCAAATGTCTCTTCAACTGTTTTTTTAGTGTCACCAGGCAATCCAATCATGAAACATCCGAATATTTTCAATCCAGCTCTTTTGGCATCTTTTGTGAATTTTTTAGCCATTTTTGTTGTTATTCCTTTCTTAATATTGTTTAGTATTTTTTGGTTTCCAGATTCGTAACCAACTATTATCATTCGACAGCCAGCTTCTTTCATTTTTTTCATCAAATCATATGATAAATCAGCCCGCACATTCGCCGACCATGTTATCTTCAACTTCTTTTTTATGATCAAGTCGCATATTTTTTCAACCCTTTCTTTATCTGTTGTGAATGTGTCGTCTTCTATGAAGATTTCCTTGATCTCAGGAAGATTATTTTTAATCCATTCTAGCTCCTCAACAAAATTTTCCGGCGATCTTGCACGAAATGTTCTGCTCATGAGAGTCTGAGGTATCTGGCAAAATGTGCATCTGTTCGGGCATCCTCTTGAAGACCATATTTGCATCATTGGATGTTGAGCTAAGGCATATCTATAGTCCTTGATATCCAAAAATTTTTTGTAGATTTTAGAAACAAATGGCAACTCATCTAGATTTTTAATAAACTCTCTATTTCTATTGTGGATAATTTTTTTTCCTATTTTATAGTAAATACCATCAACTTTCTTCAAATCTCCTTTTTTCTCTAATGTGTTTGCCAAATCTAAGACAGTATACTCATATTCATGCCTGGCTATAAAATCTATGGAGTTGGATAGCTTCAAGGTTTCCTCTGGTAATGCACTTACATGAGTTCCGACAAGAGCAGTTTTTATTTTTGGGAATTCCCCCTTTAATTTTTCTAGAAATCTTATATCGCTTAAAACAGTTGGCGTTACGGTTTCCATGACTAAGAGCTCCGTCTTAAATTCTTTTATTTCCCTGATTGCTTCATCAAAACTCAATTCTTTTGCAATAGCATCTATCAGGAGAGCCTCATGGTTATTCTCCAACAAAATCCCTGCAGAATATGATAGCCAGAATGGGTAATAAAACGTGTCGCTCTTGGTCGCTTCAGGCCAACGGCTATCTCTGCTTATCTTGAATTTATGCGGTGGATTTAATAGTAGTACTCTCATTGTATCATCTTAATAAACCTAAAAAACTTAAACTTTATAATTATTTATTTGATAAAGAAATAAAGTGGTTATTTTGGCTGAAAAGGAAATCAAACTTGATATTAAGAACGTTGAATTGCTAATTCTGATAGCTTTTCTAACTGTTGTCCTAGTTTTTGATGCAAGAGTTACAATAAAAACACCTATCAATTTTGGGGACGAGGGGTTCCACACAAGGATAGCCCAATGGATAGGCCAAAATAATGATTATTTTGCTTGGTTTCCATTTTATACAGAAAAGGACTCTAAGGATGGTTTTGGTAGGCCTCCGCTCTGGAATTTAACAGAAGCTGGGTTTTATATGATATTTGGCTTTCATGAAATCATAGGAAAGTTATTGCCGCCTATCATTGCTTTTTTCACTGGCTTGTTTGTCTATTTGTTGATCAAAGAATTGTATAATAAAGAAATTGGTTTTATTGCAAGTGTGATTTCTGTTTCTATCCCCTCATTTGTTACGTATTCTGTGCTGCTTTATACGGATGTTATGCTTACATTTTATTTTTGCCTGTTTGTCTTCACATTATTATTATCAATCAAAAAAAATGAAAAAAAATACTTTTATCTGTCGGCGGTTTTTGCTTCATTAGCGTTTTTAACAAAAAGTCCTGGTCTGGCAGTTTTCGTAGTTTTGCCTTTAATAATATTGTACGAGCTTTTTGAAAAGAAGCAGCTCAAAAACTTAATTAAAGATTATTCAATCTATATATTGATTATATTTGTAATTCTTGCAGGATTTTTTTTGAGGAGTTTTTATTATTGGGGAACTCCCATGTGTGGACTCCCATTGCCGATAATCGGGAAAAATGACTGTTCTGTAGTTTATTTTAAATCAGAGCTTAAATTTGAAGGGAGAACAGAACAAGTTGGAACTGAGGTTGGTATATTTACTATGGGGTTGACAAATTACTTGAATTTTGCTTATGGGAAAATTTGGTTTGTTGTTTTTGGCCTTATTTCAGGAATAATTCTTATGTTAAGCAAGAGGGACAAATTTGATATTTTAATCTTATTATCCTTGCTAAGCATATTTACAATATTATCCCAAACTGTAACATTACAAAGGGCTGAAGATACTGCAAGGTATACTTTAGCATGGGTCCCGATAATTTCAGTAGTAGTAGGAAAATATTTTGTAGAAATCTACAATTTTACTAAAAAACATATCAAAGATTTTGCCCTTGTTGTATTTGCCTTCGTTTTAGTTATGAGTTTCCTCAGCTTAAAAGAAAAAACTGATGCCATGATTCAAGTAAAACAATTCTCGCCGATGTATTTCCAAGCTTGTGATTGGATAAAAAGCAATGTTCCAGAAGATTCATTATTAATGACTGTCTGGTCAAGTAGAGCTGTTTACAACTGCCAGAGAAATGTTGTTGGTAATATTCCAGACATATCGCTTAGCACAGACTTAAATTATACATTAAACAAAACAGAAGCTTATGGGGTAACACATTTATTCATACAGAAATTCAGTTTAAGCAATGAGCCCCTTTCAGAAAAATATACAGTGAGTTTTCTTCAATTTTTAGAAAATAACCCTGAACATTTTGTAAATATATTTGAAAACGGGCCTAAATTGCAGGATTGCTTGAATCAAGGCGGTTGCGACGGGAATATTGTTTACGAAGTGAAATATTAGCATTATTTTCTTTTTAAAATTAAATTAACCAGCCCAAAAACTATGCCCAAACCGCTAACAAAATCCCTGAGAATTATTATTATAGGAGATAACAATCCTGTTGATATATCTTTAATAAAAACTTTTGCTGAAAAAGGTATTGTTGTTAAGATCAAGAATAAAATAAGAAATGAAAATATGCTGAATGGGATAAAACCAAATAAAGAAAATAAAAATGCGAGCAAAGCTATTCCAGTTAAAGCTATTCTAAAATACACAGTTTTAGGCGTGTATGAATGCCTCATGAACTTCTCCTTGAAATCTCTGTATAAAAAAACTCTCCAGTAACCCATCCAAAATTTCCTTTTCAAGTATTTTTTGAGATTATCTGGGTGATGGTGGTAGACATATGCTTTAGGCTCAAAGATCATTTTTTTTCCTAATCTATCCAGTTTGAATGATAGTGAAGTGTCGTCTGCAGATGCCCTCGTAAATTTTTCATCCAAACCACCAACTTTTAAGTAAATTTTTCTTAAATAGGCAGCGGAAAATGTGCTCACAAAATCTATTTCCCTTCCAAGTTTTTTGTGTCTCTCCTCTATTTCAAAACCAACAAATCTTGCTATTAGCTTGTCTTTATTTTTGGTTTTATAAGCCCCAGAAACTGCTATCACATCTTTATCTTTGAAAGGTTTTATTATGTTTTTAATCCAATATTTTGGTGCAATGCAATCGGAGTCTATGAAAAGAATCAAATCGTTTTTAGATTTTTTTGCGCCTAAATTTCTTGCAACAGAAGGCCCTCTATGATTTTGCTCTATCAGTTTAACTCTATTAAATTTTCTAATTATATTTTTGGTTTTGTCCTTAGACCCATCATCCACAACTAATATTTCATATTTATTTTTTTGGTAGCTTTGATTTAGCAAAGACTTTAAACACAATTCAATTGTTTTTTCTGCATTATATGCAGGTACTATAATAGATACTTTTCGAAAATTCATTCTATCACATTATTTTAACAATTCGTTTTTAATAGATTTCAATCTTCACAAAATTCTAAATTTACAAAACAATTATAATTGCAAACCTTTGGCATCTTTCTCAAATCAATATTATCATTTCTAAAGACTTTAAGGTAGCCATAATCTTTTACAATTTGCAACCTATTCAAAAAACTGGATAGCTTAATATAAATTGGGTCATTCTCAGATCCGATAATAAATTGTACATTATTCCTCCTTATGAAACTCCTAAATTCACTTTCACTTATATTTTCAAATTTACAGTTAACAGACCTTATCACCTTGTTTTCAAAGTCGTTGTTTTTCGCAAACCCAAATATTATATTATAAGATTCCTTATTCATCACAAAAACTGTTGCATTATCTGATATGCTGCTTTCAATGTACTCGCTTAACTGTTTCGACCCAATTCTCTCATAGCCTTGTTTTATGTCAGCATCTGGATTCAATGGATTTAATATCAATAGCATCAGCGATAATAGAATGAAACCTATCACAAAAAGTTTCTTCTGCTTGAATTTAATTTTTTGAAACCCATGAGCTGCTAAAATAGCAATCGGGGGAAACACATAAATTATATATTTCGGGGTTTTGTTTGGCAATATGGTAAACGTTAATAAAAAAAATACAATCCAAGAAACAAGAAATTTCTTCTGATCATTCATTGAGGATAATCCTAAAAAACATAATGTCAAAATAAAAATTGGGATGTAATATAGAAGATGATAGGGGAAATATAGGAGCTGAATTAATTTTGTATTTTTTAGGAAGTCCATTTTTGCTTCCCAGAAGATAACATCTACGAAATTCTCTTCACCTTTTATTTGATTCAGTGAGAATACCATGCCTGTTTGGGTGTATAGAAAGACTAAAAATGGTGCTGTTAGAATTACAAATATCAGGCCTGTTTTAAGAAGATAGAAGAAGTTCTTAGATAGGGTTTTTGACCAGATAGTGTATAGGCCTATCACTCCAAAAAATATTACAGACAAGAATTTTGTATAAAAATTAAGCGCTAGGACCAAACCCAATAAAAAGGGATTCTTGTTTTTAAAAAATAAATAAGTTGATAAGGTAAATAAAAAAACCATGGGTATTTCCATCATAAAAAGCTGAGAAAAAGTGAAATAATACGGTATCACACTTATAAGTAAGGATGCTTCTATCCCTGTTTCCTCATCAAACATTTTTTTTCCAAACAGATAAACCGCGAATAATGCTGCTATAGAAATTAGGCTAATTACTAATCTTGAAATGAATTCAGAAGGCCCAAATATTAAATAAAAAATAGATGCTATGACATGAATTAATGGTGGGTATTCATTCAGGAATAATGCCGGATAGTAGGAATAAAACCTGAATACAAAATCTTTTATGTGAATTGTCGGGTTTTGAAGAAATTTATAGAAAAAAAGTGAATCCATCCCATGCGCGCCTTCATCAAGAAAAAAATCCCTTGTGTTCAGAAAAAAAACTAAAACAAAAAAATAGAATATCAAATAAATAAAAAAGAATTTCTTAATTGTGAATTTTATCTATATCACCTGTTAGTAAATCTTTTTATAAATGTAATCATAGCCCTTTCTGATTTAAGCTCTTCATGGCCTCTTATAATATTAAAGAATGTTTTAAAGCTTGGACCTGGATGATAAATCAGTCTGGTGAGATGAAATTTAAGATATGCACTCTTTCTAAGCCTGCCAAGCTCTTCATTAGTTATAAATTCACTCCATGAAATGGATTTACTAAGATCTCCAATTGAAATTAAAGAAGTAAGGTTTTTTGGCAGTCTGTTCTCTTGTTTTAATTTGGAATATAATTCCGATCCTGGAAGCGGAATAAACAGGCTAAATACAACCTCATCCAATCCCATCTTTGCAAGTTTATTCGCATAATTGGAAGACATAATTAATTCTTCCTTCTTTTCACCTGGCAAACCGATAACAAAATAAGCCGCTACTTTCATTCCATATCTTTTCCCCCATGAAACAACATTTTTGACTTGTTCGAGGTTTTGATGCTTCCTTATTATTTCATTCAAAACTCTTTCAGATCCGCTCTCAGGGGCAACAGTTATATGATAGCACCCTGCTTTTCTCATTTTCTTCAAGGTTTCCTTATCTGTCACGCTTGCCCTGATTCCATTTGGTGTCTGCCATTTTATCTTTAATTTTCTTTTTATTATTTCATCGCAGATTTCGATCATTCTTTTTTTATTGAAAGTAAGGTTTTCATCTTCGAAATGGAACTCGGTTATCCTATATTTTTTCACGCACGCCTCTATTTCATCAACAACATTTTTTGCGCTTCTCGGCCTCCATCTTCTATCCCACAAAACAGATGTGCAGAATGTACATTCAAAAGGGCAGCCTCTTGAAGAAATAATAGGAGTCCATCTATCTTGAGAAGGCCCATGCGCCTCATGCACTTTATAATATTTTTCCAGCGAAATCAAATCCCTATCCGGAAAAGGCAATTTATCCAAATCTTCAATATAACTTTTTCTTGGGTTTCTTTTGATTTTATTCCCTTTCCTGAAAGCTAAA
Source organism: Candidatus Aenigmarchaeota archaeon CG_4_9_14_3_um_filter_37_18 (assembly GCA_002789635.1). Lineage (GTDB taxonomy): Archaea > Aenigmatarchaeota > Aenigmatarchaeia > CG10238-14 > CG10238-14 > CG10238-14. The sequence goes on from PFTQ01000066.1 coordinate 9,250, forward strand.
GAGCTTACATCCTCTATTACCCTTTTATCCCTAATGAACTCGCACAAATCAAGAAAAGGTTGCTCGCCTTCGCCAATGATCACATAATCTATTTTT
>PFTQ01000062.1 GCA_002789635.1 Candidatus Aenigmarchaeota archaeon CG_4_9_14_3_um_filter_37_18
GAGGTTGAAGTGGTTGAGGTTGAAGTGGTTGAGGTTGTAGTACTGGTTGTTGATGTTGTAGTTGTTGATGTGGTTGAAGTTGTAGTTGAGGTGGTTGAAGTTGATGAAGTCGTTGTAGTTGGGATTGTTGTGGTGGTTGTGGATGTAGTGGTGGTGCTGGTTGATGTTGTTGTTGGGATTGTTGTTGTTGAGGTTGATGAAGTGGTTGAAGTTGTGGTTGAAGTTGTACTTGTTGTTGAGGTTGAGGTTGTCGTGGATGTTGTAGTGCTGGTGGTTGAAGTTGAGGTTGATGTGGTTGTAGATGTAGTTGTAGTGGTTGGAGTACAATCAGATCCTGTCGCCCCGCAATACAAATAACCTCTTTTTTCAACGTCTAAATTTCCAGTGCTGCACGAAGTATCACCATTCACATTAGATATAATAATATCATACTGAAAACACCCGCAACATTGATATTCATTTGGCATAGGAATAGATACAGTAATATCCAGAGAATCTTGATAAGGGAATAAATAATAGTAATTATTTTCACTGAAATAATAATCATCCCCGGGATCGCATTGCAGGCATTCACCATTCCCATCCTTATTAGAACAGCCGCCTTCAAAAAGCCGAAAACTTATCAAGTTTATATTATTTTGTTTTTCTAATCTCTCAGCCCTTAATGTAATATAAGATGTGGATGTACTTTTATCATAATAGCTATTCAGGTCATAAATTTTAATTTTATTGCATTTATCCTGAAGGTAGCTGAATGTTTCTCCATTAACTTGAACTCCGCAATATAATTCAAAACCATTTGAGCAGGAGCCGCCATTAACAGCACACCAGTCATCATTGAAATAAGTGCAAAAACCTTGTTTCCCAACAGGATCCGAATCACAGTCTTCTGTTGGAAAGCCAGTACAGCCGCCGGTTGTGCATGAACCTTTCTTTAAATTACAAACATCTTCCCCGTCTTGAGAAGGAACACATGTTCTGCTTGCTATGCATTCATAATCCAAGCCTTGATTCCAGCAAGGATCGTCGCACCATACGCCTCCAGATGAAGGAGTTCCCCATGAATCGCAGCAACTGCCGCTGCTGCATCGATATTTAGCCCCCTCTTTGCAATAATAAGAGGTTGTGCCAGTCTTTGTCTCGCATTTGTTGCTGCAGTCAGAAGTATCAGCACAGTCTATTAAATCGTCATTATCATCATCCAAATTATTGAAGCAGTTTTCTACACCTGGGATTGTTGTGGTACTTGTTGAGGTGGATGTTGAGGTTGATGTTGAGGTTGATGAAGGAGTGGAAGTGCTGGTAGTGGTTGATGTTGATGTTGTAGTGCTAGTACTAGTTGAAGATGTGGATGTTGTAGTAGATGTTGATGAGGTTGTTGTGGTTGAGCAAGACTCTCTACATGAGCCATCCGGGCAACATAAGTAGCCACTGAAAAAAGTGTCTCCGCGAAGCGAATCACATGCAGTTGAAAGAGAATTAGAACAGCCGCCACCATAAAGTTCGCAACACCCGCTTGGAATTGTTGTAGATGTTGTGGTTGATATTATTGTTGTGGTTGTTGAAGTAGTACTGATTGTTGATGTTGTTGTGGTTATAATAGGATGACAATAAGGTGATGTATCATCACAATAATTAGAAGAATGATCGCAACTTACACCAGAAAAACACTGACAATACGGAGTTGAACCAGAGCAAGAAGATCCTGTCTTGTAATTTTTGTTATAGTAACAAATATCATTGTATATTGCAGGTCCAGTATCTAGTGTGTTGCTAGTACATTGACCTGGCTGAGGAGAGCATTTTGTTGAACATGAGGGTATGGTTGTTGTGGTTGAAGTGGATGTTGTAGAGGAAGTTGTTGATGTAGTTGTAACGTCAGAACACCCTGAATCTGAACAACGGAGGTTGCATTCAGCTTCTGTGGAACCGCAGTTAGGAGCATTTTTATAGCAAAGGCAATAATTAGAACATTCTGCTTTGTTGACAGTTCCATAACCATAACGGCAGAGAGTATCATAACAGTGCCAAGAGGTGCCATAAGGGGGGTTTGTCGTATCTGAACAATAACCATAAGTATAGCCCGCTGCTTTGCAGTTATTAACACATGTGGGTGTTGGTGTGGTGGTGGTTGTGGTTTGTGTGGTTGTAGTGCATGGTTCACACCAATAAGGATTACCACAACCGGCAGTATATTGTCCGCATTTATTTGTACAATCAGCGCCACATTTTAAATTCTCGCAACGATAAGTCCCATCACTATTACACATAGCAATTTGATTTACGCCACAACTTGCACCAATAAATGCACAACCACTTCCGCATCCAGCATAGCTATCGCAAGTACATTGTCTTTGTGAAGGAACTGTTGTTGTAGTTCCTCCGGTATTGCAGTCACCGCATCTATCAGACCATGAACAACCGCTTTGCCATCCACAATTTAAATTAGAACCGCAAGGTTGTCCTGTACAAACTCCATTCACAATTCGAGCATAAGTTCCTGTCCCTGAACAGCCATCAACACCACATACCTTACTCTCGCTGTATTGACATTCTCCGCAAGAACCTTGTATTTGAGAACTAAGAGGTAAACTAAAAAGAACAAAATTTTGAGAATACCCGATATTAGAGAATAATAATACAAACAATAAAACCAGCAGCAAATAATTAATTCTCATGTGTACCTAAGAAAAATATTATTCAAGTGAATATTTATGCCGAACTGGTATATTTGAGTCAAAAAAACTTTCTGAACTGAATTAAAAATTTTTCTACCTGATTGAAGCTTCTTTCATTCCTTTTTGGGTTATAGCAAATGTAGGGGCTGAAGAATAAATTTTTGTCAGCAAGCCTCTCTGAACTAGAGTTTTTGTTACTGAATCTATAACTGGCGTTGGGATTTCATCTTCTTTTACAAGAAAACCGAGTATCTCGCTCTTGCTTGCAACCAGCCGCTCACACATTTCTTCCAGTATCTTTCTCTCTATTCCATTCTCCAATCAAGCCACCACTAGTTCTCTCTTCAATCTCAAAGCTTCTGAATCCCCAGAAAGCTTTTTCACTAGAGCCAATGCAAATTCCATTGCTGTGCCAGGGCCTTGTGAAGTGATTATATTATCGTCAATTACCACTCTGTTGCCTCGGGGGTAAGACAATTCCTTTTCCATCCCAGGAAAAATTGTCGCTCTTTTATCATCCAATATCCCAGCCTGGGCTAGAATTGATGGTGCAGCACAGATTGCGCCGATTGTTTTCTTTCTGGCATTGAAATCTTTCAGGACTTCAATCAATTTTCCAGTTTTGGCGAGTGTTTTATATCCAGGCCCCCCAGGAAGAACAATTGCGTCATACTGATTTGGATTTATGTCCATAAGCCTTTTGTCAACCATAACTCTGATGCCATGGCAACCTTGGATAACAGACCCTACAATCCCAACTGTCTCGACTTCTAAGCCTGCCCTTCTAAGGACGTCAACAACAGTCAATGCCTCAATCTCCTCAAAGCCATCAGTCAAAGGAACCATCACTCTCATAATCCCACTCTTTAATGTTTTCATTCATTACTATTGTTCTTTAAAGGTTAAATTTATGAATGATTTTATTTGCGAATTCTTCTGCTGATTGCGGACCGTCGGCTGTAATTATATTATCGTCTTCAATAACATGCTCTTTCAAGTAAGTCGCACCCTCTTGTTTCAGAACCCCAACCGCAAAATCAGCTGGAAAAACTGTGGATAAGACCCCTTTCAATAGTCCAGCTTTTGCTAGGATCATTGGGGCTAAACATATTGCTGCAAGGATTTTATTTTGTTGATTGAATTTTTTGGCAGTATCAATAACTTCAGGGTAGTCTAGAAGCTTGGGAGAGCCTGATCCGCCTATTATCACAAACGCGTCGTAATCATTCGGGTTTATTTCCCTCAATTTCTTGTCTGGCTTAACCTTTATTCCCCCCATGCTTACCGCTTCATCTGTTGTTATGCTTGAAACTGTTACTTGGATTGACTTTTCTTCTAATACTTTCTTAGCAACATTAAATTCTATGTCATTGAAGTTTGCCTGAGCTATCAAAAAGAGAACTTTCATATCTATCTAAAATTAATTGTTATTTAGCTATTTTATTGTTAGTGGTGAAATAAATGTACAAACAAATCATAGTAATAAGAAATGATTTGGAGATGAGTTCAGGCAAGAAATGCGCCCAATCATGCCATGCTTGTCTTGGATCATTTGAAAAAACTCCAGAAGCAATTAGAAAAGCTTGGAAAGGAGAAGGAGAGAAAAAAGTTGTTTTAGAAATTGGCTCAAAAAAAGAAATTTTAGGCCTGTTTAAAAAATCAAAAGAGTTAGGAATAGCTTGTTTTCTTGTAAAGGATGCAGGAATGACCGAGTTAGATCCAGGGACCATTACTGCTCTAGGAATCGGGCCGGATAAAGAGGAAAGAATCAATAAAGTAACTGGAAGCATCAAGCTGCTTTAATCATTTGTCCCATACATTTGTTATTTTCTTTCGTTTAATCAAAGAATATGATTCATAAACAACTACAAAACACTGAACAAAAATTGTAAATAAGTAGTAAGGGAAAGTAAAAAAGTAGGCTATTATATTGACGAATCTTATTTTACCTAGTTTAAAAAATACTATCAAATTATAACAAACCGTGATTAGATAGTTTATTATTGTCACCAAAAGCAGAGGTGTTATTGAGTAGACTCCAGCAATGACCTTATAGATCAAATCATACATCCCATATGTACTGATCCACTTGAAGAAGAATATGAGAACGGTGGGGGATATTATATTTCCACTGCTAGCAAAATACCTAAAATAATCGCCGAGCATCCAGTATAATACAGATGGTAAATAAAACAAGGAGAATATGTACCAATATATATGAGTTGGGATTGTCATGCATCCCAAAAACCCAAATTTCTTCGAAAAAATCATATCAGAATGTTTTCTAACAACTTGCAGATTTCCACGGCCCCATCTCAACCTCTGTCTGTAGAGTGATTTTATGTTATTTGGAGTTAAAGTATACATTACAGCATTTAAGTTAACAAAGGAGTCATACCCTGCTTTCTTTATCTCTAATGTTATGTCAAAATCTTCTGTTAATGTATCAGAACTAAATCCACCTATTTTTTTGAAAACATCCTTTTTTACACAAAAAAATCCGGGCAAAACAGATGCAGTACCCAAAAGAGATGATGCATATCTCCAAGCTGAAGACATTATATATTCCAAGTCTTGAAACCATGTAAGCGGGTTGGATGTTATTATTCCCCTTACAACTCCCGAAGAGGCCCCAAATCTTTTATACTGAAGGGGTTTAACTATTTCTTTGATTGTAATTTCTTCTAATACAGAGTCAGCATCCAAGAATAATATATAATTATATGATGATTTAGTTGCTCCAAAGTTCAACGCCTTTGACTTTCCTATATGGTTAGTCTTGAATAGTTTTATTCCACCTTTCTTTTGCATTGATTTTGCTATTTTTCCTGTGTTATCTTTTGAGCCATCATCTATTACTATAACTTCTATTTTACCGAAGTATTGTGAATTTAAAATGCTTTCTATAGTCTTGCCAATAACCTTTTCTTCATTGTGGGCAGGAATTATTACTGAAAGATTTGGTGAAAAGTTTTTCATGGGTTTTCGTTTGTTTTTTTTGAGGAAAATGAATATCCAAAACAAGTAAAGAAGTGCTAGAGAAATAAATAAAATTATTAAAATAAGATTGTAAATCATAAAACTCACTTAATGGCTATTTTTTTAGATTATTCCCTTTCTTCTGTATCATATCCCAATTCATTCTTTTTCCAATAATAGAGTTTATTAATCCTTGGCATATGCCTAAAGTAACAACAAAACCTACACTAAAACAAGAAACTATTAGCTTGCCTATATTTTTGCCACAATTTTCCATCTTAAGAGCAATTATCGAAGAAATTAAAAAACCGGAGCTGATAGCGATGGACCTTATACTTTCAGATAAAAATCTTTGAATATTGAAAGGCTCTGGGTTTCCTGTCCAGAAAGAAACAAGACCAAAAATTATAAACAGAGCGAGAAACAAAGTAGAGAAATAACCTAAAAGTGTTGTAATTATGCATATTTTCTGGTTTATAGAGAAATTGCCAAATATTATGCCTCTCCAATGGTCAATGAAAGCGTTGAAAGTACCATAAGCCCATTTTTTTTGCTGTTTCTTAAGGTCTTTCACTGTAAATGGAACTTCTCCCTTAACCACAAGATCATCTAAATAAATGGTTTTATATCCATTTCTTAAACTTTTTAAAGCAAATTCCACATCTTCTGTTAAGCTCCATTCCTGCCACCCGCCTAACTTCTCAATATTTTTCTTTCTTATCGCCATCCCAGAGCCAAAAAGCAGAGGGACATTAAATCTTTTGTTGAGCGGGGCTACTATTCTATGATAAAATAAAATAGTGCTTGAAGCCAATATTGTCACTAGATTCTGATTCGGATTTATAAAGCCCCATCTGGCCTGCACGCAACCTACTTTTTTATCATTTATGAAAGGTTTCACTATAGCCTCCAAAAAATTTTTCCCAGGAATAAAATCAGAGTCAAAAATTATTATTATCTCGCCTTTCGAATACTTTATCATGTGGTTTAGATTTCCTGCCTTGAAGCCGACATTTAAACCCCTTCTGGTGACTTTTATTTTGTTTGGATGCTGGTTAGCGAATTTGTCTATTTTTCTAGAAACATTCTTATTATTACTGTCATCCCCTATTATAATCTCAAACTTATTAGAAGGGTAGTTAAAATTCAAGCATTTTTTAGCACATCTTATTGCAACTATTTCATTGAATGTTGGTATCTGAATGGTTACAAATGGCCAATTTTTAATTTTTGGTTTTATTGAGAGTTGAGGTGAAGATTTTAAGGTTAGCGTCCTAAAACAAGTGATTAAAAAATAGAGCGAAAAAAATAATACTGGGATCATTAATGCATTGTAAAGGAATAAAGTTGTATTATGAGTAAATAATTTAACCAATAATAATTTCTCTAAAATCAATGGAAATATTTCATGCATATGGTCTTCACTATAATTTAAGAATATTACTGTTGTAAATTAATATGTTTATAGATATATGATGGGATTATATGAAAAAGGAAAGGAAAAGGGCGTATTTTTTTGCAGCAATATTAACTATAGTGCTGTATCTTGCAGGTATTTTTACTGGCGTCTTCATTCAAAGAGCCGAAGAAAACCAATTGAAGCTAAAGACAGAAGATTTGAAAAGATCGATAGAAAACACACAATTAGAATATTTCTATCTAAATAGTATTGGAGATAAAATACCTTGCAGCTCACTTTCTATACTTATCAATGAAACTACAGAAAACGTGCGAAAAATTGGTCAAGAATTAGTTGAGATTGAAAAAAGTAAGGAAAATATTGATAGCCTTAAGAAAGAATATTCTGTATTATCCGTTAAAGGATGGTTATTAAACAATTACTTGAAGGAAAAATGTTATTTAAATGACCATGTTATACTTTACTTCTACTCAGTTCCATGCGAAAAATGCATAAAACAAGGAAATATACTAGATCAATTAAGAGAGAATAAAGTAAAAAATATGAAGGTTTTTGTATTGGATGTGAATGTAGATGAGCCGATAGTTCAAACTCTCAAAAAAACATATAATATTACTGCAACCCCAGCAATTATCATAAATGAGAAAAAGTATGAGGGTTTAATTCAGCAGGAAGAACTAGAAAAACTCATAATTAAGAATTAAATAATATCTAATCCATCAATATCTATATGATCACATTCAATGATATAATAATATACATAGCATTGTTTTTCTCCTTATTCTCAGTTATATTTTTCTTGACGATTTATATAGAAAATAAAAATGAAGTAAAAAAAGGCAAGCCAAAAAAACAGCCGAAAATTTCAGTAATTATTCCCGCATACAATGAAGGCAAAAATATCCTAGAATCGATAAAATCAGTCCTAAAAGCAGAATATCCAGAAGACAGGCTGGAAGTAATAGTTGTTGATGACCATTCTGAAGACGATACCTTCAAGCAGGCAAAAACAATTGAAAGCAAGTCTGTAAGAGTTTTCACTAAAAAACACGGCGGGAAAGCAGCAGCTGTAAATTACGGGATAAAAAAATCCACCGGAGAAATAGTCATGGTTCTGGATGCAGATACTTTTCCTGATAAAAATTGCTTTAAAAATATAATTGGATACTTTGAAAACCCGGAGATAATGGCTGCGCTCCCTGCAATAAAGATATGGAAGCCAAAGACTATCGTACAGAAGTGCCAGGCAATCGAGTATTCTATCATGGGGCTGCTTAAAAAAGCTTTTTTCTTCATGGGATCAATGAGCTGCACACCAGCAGGAGCATTTATCAGAAAAGAATTCATTCGAAAGCATGGCGGCTTTGCAACTAATACCCTGACAGAGGACTTTGAAATGGGATTGAAGATACAATCAAAAAACTACCAGATAGCCCAATCATTGGACAGCCAAGTCTGCACAATAGCCCCAGATAAAATCAAGAAATTGTTAAGGCAAAGGGTCAGGTGGAACTATGGGAGCCTGGAAAATATCCTCAAATACAAGAATATGCTGAGCCCAAGATATGGGGATTTGGGTATGTTTCTTCTTCCTTTAGCATTATTCAGTGTAGGCTTCGTATCCTTTCTCCTCTTATATTTTCTTGTTAAGTTGATTCTAGATCTATCCCATCAAATATACTTGAATTCCCTCATCAATTTTGATATAATAAGAATGTTTAGCTTTAACGGGAAGTTAAGCTTCAGCGGCCTTATCACGAATGAAAAGACCTTCCTTGTTATTTTCATGATGATGGCGGCTTTTGCAATGTACGAGATCGCGAGGAGAAACGCCAAAGAGAAATTCAAATTGGAATACCTAATCTACTTCATATTCTATGGCTGGATTATGTCTCTGTCCCAGCTGATAGCTCTTTTATACTTTATATCAGGGAAAAAACCCAAATGGTAAAAGAATTAAATCCGTGGAAATGAATTATTGTGTATGAGAAAGATCAGCTGGAACAAATATTTTTCAGTCCTTCTAATAACAACCCTTATATTCGTGATAAGCTTCCTAATATCCCAGATAATATCATCCAAAACATCTGAAGACATATCCCAAATTCAAAAAGACATAAGCAACTATCTGTTAAGCCTAAACCTTCAGTCTGAGATTGCATCTGAGTATATATGCAAAGTCGACGTTTTGGGATTGACAAAAGAGAAAACCCTTCTAGGGCAGCAGATAGAAATCCTGGAAAAAAGCCTAGGCAAGGAGAATAAAATTGTCAAAGACCTTAAGAAAGACTACTCTCTCCTCTCAATAAGGCAATGGCTGTTAATCAAGCAGTTCAAAGAGAATTGCAATGAAAGCACCAACATAATAATATTCTTTTACTCTAACAAGAACAACCCTTCAGAAAGCGAATCTCAAGGCTATGTGCTGGACTACCTGTACCAAAAATACCCAGAAAAAGTTGTGGTGTATGCATTTGACATAGACGAGGACGATCCAGCATTAAACATGATAAAAAAGATATATGAAGTTAAAGAAGCGCCTTCAGTAGTAGTAAATGAAAAATTATTTTCAGGCTTCCAGACCAAAGAAAAACTGGAATCATTGCTCTCCTAAACAAACCCTTCTAATGTTGTGACATTCATTACATTCAATATGGCTTTCATTACAGCCAAATCAAACTCCTTCTCTGTCTTGCCGTATATCCATATCTTATTCCCACCGGCAGTCACCCTGGTTTGGTTTGAAAACTCCGGAGGAACGAGTATTATCTTTAAAACACCTTCTTCCCTTGTTATATTCTCATAAGTTTCTATTTCCTGGGCATCGAAAACTTTTTTCGACCTGAACATGTTCTTCGTCAGCTCATCGTATCTTGTCAGCTTATAGACTATTTCAAAAGTTTCCAACTGATAGATAGCATTAGTTTTTGGGTTTCCGGGCTTAAAGAGTATTGTCACATTTTTTGTTTTATAATCCATGAACAATTCATTAAACAGGCCTTCATTTGGGAATGTTTCTACTTTCAGAGCCTTCCTAACATCATCCCTGAATGAGAATGCGGCGCCTTTTATAAAGATTGTATCGACTGGCTTGACGAAGTTAAAGATTTGATATAATAAAAATGCCCCTAAAACTAATCCGAGAAAAATCCAGATATATTTGACCTTAATCTTAACTTTCATTCACACCACTATCTCAATATTGTAAAATTAACTAATATCCTTATCTGTCAGAAGTGTTTTCAAAAAAGAAAAAAGAAAAAAGAAAGTCTTTTTGCGTTTTTAGCTTGTAACAGGTGTAATACCTGAAGCTGAAACGCTTGTAACTTTGACTGCCATATTACCGTCGAGTTGTGTTGCGAATGTTCCAAATTGTTGCAATACTGAACATGCATTTCTTGTGTCGCCTGCTTCCCATCCAGCTACAACTACTGCGTATTTGCCAATTTCGAGGACGCCGTCAGTTAATCCAACGTAACCCTCTCCTTGAGCAAATGGCAATAATCCGGATGAACCATATGTTGGGTAGGTTAATCCTAAAGCTTGTGCAGTTAATTTGTTAACTGCTGGACCGCCTACTAACACAAGGTGT
>PFTQ01000002.1 GCA_002789635.1 Candidatus Aenigmarchaeota archaeon CG_4_9_14_3_um_filter_37_18
TTACATTGAACAAACCACAAAATATTAACCTTTAGGAAAAGAAAATTAACTCTATGAAGTACTCTATTCTTACTGAAACTTATGAAAGGTTAGAAAAAGAACCTGGTAAATTGAAAAAAACTGAAATACTGTCCGAACTCCTGAAAAAAACCCCGAATGAAGTTCTCCCAAAAGTAGTCCTCTTAGCTTCAGGAAAAATATTCCCAGAATCCGGATCAGAAAAAGTTGGAATAGCGGCTAAAATGATGATCAAATCCTTGACCAGAGCAACAGGGCTCTCAGAAAAAGAAATAATAAAAGAATTCAAGAAGACTGGAGATTTAGGAATGGTCGCTGAAAACTGCATTCAATCAAAAAAACAATCCTCCTTATTCAAAAAAGAATTAACCATTGGCCTAGTCCTAGACAACCTTCAGAAACTCTCTCAAATGGAAGGAAAAGGTTCGCAAGAAAGAAAAATGGACTTGATCTCCCAGCTGCTGGTATCATCCAAACCAAAAGAAGCAAGATACATAACTAGAACAGCCCTTGAAACTTTGAGAATAGGCGTTGCCGAGGGAATAGTGAGGGATGCAATAGCGCAAGCATTCAACATAGACAAAAAATCAGTGGAAAATGCATGGTTCCTTAATCCTGATTATGGTGAGATCGCAAGAATAGCAAAAGAGAAAGGAGAGAAAGGGCTGAAAAAAGTGAGCCTAAAAATAGGGAAGCCTTATATCGTGATGCTTGGCGAATCTTCACCCACTCTTAAAGAAGCGCTGGAAAAGTATGAGGAATGCATGCTGGAGTACAAATACGACGGGGTAAGGACGGAAATCCATAAGAAAGGCGATAAAATTCTCCTTTTCACAAGAAGGCTGGAAGATATAACAGATCAGTTTCCAGACCTTGTAGAATTATGCAAACAGGGAATAAAATGCGAGGAATGCATAATAGAAGGCGAGACTGTTGGCATCGACCCTAAAACTAACCAACCTATCCCATTTCAGCAATTATCAAGGCGTGTGCAGAGAAAATATGACATAAAAGAAACAATAAAAAAAATACCAATAAGAGTCTATTTGTTTGACGCCATCCAAGTAAATAGAAAAACTTTTTTGGATGAGAGCTACAAAGTGAGAAGAAAAGAATTGGAAAAAATGATCAACCCAATAAAAGGCAAGCTTGAATTGTCGCATAGCTTAATAACAAAAGACCTGAAGGAAGCCGAAGAATTTTATAAAAAATCTTTAAAGGAAGGTCAAGAAGGGTTGATGGTCAAGAATATTAATGCCAAGTATCAGCCTGGCCGCCGTGTAGGACAATGGCTGAAAGTTAAGCCTGTTCTTGAGCCGCTGGATCTTGCAATAGTAGGGGCAGAGTGGGGTACAGGAAAGAGGTCAAAATGGTTTGGGTCTTTATTTTTGGCCTGCATAAAAAAGCCTTATTCAAATGAATATCTAACATGCGGGAAACTAGGAACAGGTTTAAGCGATGAGCAATTCCAAGAGCTGACCAAGCAGTTGAAAGGCTTGATATTGGAAGAAAAGGGAACAGAAGTTAGGCTAAAGCCAGAAGTGATTGTAGAAGTAGGGTATGAAGAAATACAAAAATCCACCAAATATGAATCAGGGTATGCTCTAAGATTCCCAAGACTAATCGGATTCAAGCCGGACAGGAAATTGCCGAACGAACTTCAAAAGATAGAAAAACTGTTTAAACAACAGCCATAGCCAAGAAAACTAGATTAAATAGAAAGAAATCTCTGTTAAGATTAAAAAGTAATGAATAAATTCTTAAATAGTCAATCACTATTAAGTAATAAGGGGGTGTATAATGTTAGCCTCATCCGAAGTTATGGATTCGTTAAAGAGCATTGGATTAAACTTATATGAAAGAAAACTATGGGTTGCACTTCTTGCAAAAGGCGTAGCCACGGCAGGAGAATTATCTGCTGTTGCGAATGTCCCGAGATCAAGGAGTTACGATGTTCTACAAACACTAGCAGACAAGGGATACGTAGTAGTTCAGACATCCAAGCCGCTTAAGTATGTAGCGGTATCGCCAAAAGAAGGTCTAGAAAAAGCAAAAGAAAAATTAAAGGAAAACTATGAAGTCAGTATTGACAGGATAGACAAGTTTCAAGGATCAAAAGCTGTCGATGAATTAAATCAAATCCACAAGAAAGGGCTGCAGTTAGTATTGCCAGAAGATTTGACAGGGTCATTGAAAGGGAAATATTCTGTGCTTCAGCAGATGGATTCCATGTTCAAAAATGCGACTTCCTCGGTAAACATAGTGACAACGCCGACAGGGCTAAATGAACTGTTTGAAAATCAGTATAACATCCTAAAAAAATTGAAAGAAAAAGGTGTGAAAATAAGGATAGCAGCCAAAACAGACGAGAGATGCGCAGAAGCAATAAAAGCATTGTCAGGGGTTGCAGAGATTAAAGGAATATCAGATATGCCTGTTCCTTTGCATGGAAACTTCTATATTGTAGATGGCAAGGAATTGTCAATGGGCTTATCAGATCCAGAGACCGTGCATACGTCGCAGCAGATGATGTTTTGGACTAAATCGCAGCATGCAGCAGAAAGCCTAGGAGAACCGTTGTTTAATCTAGTGTGGCAAAGCTCAGGTGCTTTAACAACTGGAAAGAAAGTCAAATAATTCTTTCTTTTTTCTTTTTATTTTTAACCAACAAATATCGGCCTTTTTGAAAGTATTTTTGGGAGCGAGAGTTTTTTGAATGGTTTATCTCCGACTTCATCTTTTATTTTTTTAACTAATTCTTCTAGTTTCATCTTGACTTCTTTGCTTTTTTCTGACCTGATTCTAATGTTGAATTGACCACTATCTTTCTCTCTGCTTCCTAGGACAAGTATGAATGGCACCCATTCTAATTCCGCGTCTCTTATTCTTTTCTGGACTGTAAGTTGCCTGTCATCAACATCTACTCTTATATTCTCTTTCTCTAGTTTTTGCATTACCTCCTTTGAGAAATCCACAAAATCATCTGACAGTGGGATTAATCTGATTTGAGTTGGGGATAACCATAATGGTAGTTGCGAAATACCCCCTGATTTTTCTGTCAAATAAGCTCTCTCCAACAAAGCGTAAATATCCCGTTCGATTGCACCACTGGGGGAGCAGTGGAGTATTATCACTTCCTTTTTTTTGTTATTCTCATCTATGTACCTTATTCCATAATTCTTTGAATTCTCAATATCTATCTGGTCTGTTGATAAGGCTGAGCATTTTCCTAAAGCATCTACAATATTGAACTCATACTTAAGAACAAAGTAAAACACCTTTTTATCCCAAATTTCGATTAATGCAGGTTTACCATGGAGTCTCAACAAAAGTTCAATGAAGTCTTTGTGTTCCTTGTAGAAATCCTTTGTGAATCTTACAGCAAGCTCATATTCTCCTTTTTTGAAGCCAATTCCATCAAGGGTTTCCTGCGACATTTTGAATCTTTTCTGGAATTCTTGGATGGCTTGTGGAATGTCTTTACAAAAAGCATGAACGTCTGGCATTGTAAATGCTCTCAATCTTCTTAATCCTGCCAACTCACTCTTTCTCTCTCTTCTGAAACTGTATCTTGTCAATTCATAAAGCCATACTGGCAAATCCTTGTGGGAGATTGTCATATCGTCTGCCATGCAAAATTGGCCGAAGCAAGCGCTGAAACGCCCAAAAAACTCCCGATCACCAGATTTTATGATATATTGTCTTGCAGGGAATTTATTTAGATAAGCGACAGCTGCAGGATGATCTACACTATACATCAATGGGGTTTCAACTTCCATCCCCCCGTAATCAATAACTGTTTTAGTTACAAATTCTTCTAATAATGATTTGATTAGTCTGCCTTTAGGATAAAATCTTAGATTTCCTGAATCACTTGCATCTTCATAATCAGCTATTTCCATCTCTCTCATCATTTTGATATGCGGAGGAGCAATTGTTACTTCCCTGTTTTTTGCAAGTTCATATAAAGCGAATTTCTCTAGATTAGGATATTTTTTGAAATCAAAATCGCCGACTACTTTCCCCTTATCAACTTTTATTGGAATTAATTTCCCGTCAATATCCATGATATGCCAGTGTGAAACAATTTTTTCTTCTTCCTTTAATGCTTTTGATACTAGTTCTTCTTCCTCTTTTTTAACGTCCTTGCTTGTAATAGTCTTACCCTGCTCAGCCATTGGATGCCCTTTGATCTTGAATGAGTATTGCTTATTCCAGCCGAATGGAGATCGATGAGTCTTTAGCCCTAATTTCTTCGCCTCTGTTTCCATTTCCTTAATCACTTTCAAAGCATCTGACGGCTTGGCTAGATCACTACTAAGATGTGCAAATGGGTAAATGAGGACTTCATTGCACTTAATAACATCCAAACTTTCTTTAACTTCTTTCATTGCTTTCTTAGCGACAGAAATATCATCATCCTTCTCAGCAGCTACAAAAACTACAACTATGTTATCATATCTAACTTTCTTTTTCTCGGCTTCTTCAGCCATTTCTATTTCTTTTTTTATCGGCTCATATTCTATGAAATCAACATGGAGCTGGAGTATTCTCATTCATTGCACCTCTTAATTATTTCTTAGCAATACTTAAATTATAATCTAATTGTCACCTTTGTCGTTAAATGGATAAGCCACTGCTTCATATAGGGAGAATCTCCAACATTTCTTGAAAGCCCTTTGAATGGTCTCTTGAGCATTTCCAGAGCAATAAGGCACTTTTTCCGCTACCCTCCAGGCAAATCTCTGAGCCCTCTCAATATCTCCACCGTAAACTTGTATGAGTAAATTCCTTTCAACATCTGGGATAGGATCCGGCCAACCGCAATCTGTATCAGTCATTATATCATCTCCAACAAATTCGGTCTCCCTGAGCCTCTGTCCTGAACAACTATTTGAACGTTATTTCGCTCGATAAGGTCGAAAATATTAGAATCACATCTGGATGAAGAATACTTCGAGAAGGAGAACTTCCTGATCTGAGAGTGGTTTTCTAATATCCATCTGACCAGTTTTTCACTGGCAAATTTTCTGAAATGGACGATTTCCACAGCAGGCGAGATTTTCTCAAGGTCGGCATAGCTAGAAATAGACAAATGTTTTACATTCACCCTGTCCGACTTTCACCTTGCACCTTAATCACTTAGGATTGTTGGAATCACAGGTATAAATAAGTTGGAGAAATGTCACTGAGTTAGTTTGTGAGTTCTCTAAAAACCTGAATATCAGCTTGACGACCAAAAGATTCAAGAGCTCTAATTATTGTATCTCTCGATATTTCACCATCATATCCAAAGGAATAAAAACGACGACCACTGAAAGAGTCATAAGCTAGGAACCTCCATACAGACGATCCAGGAATAATATTGCAATAATTATTTCTTATCCAAAGTAAAAAATCCGCATCCTTCCCTCTCAAGTCCCCGAATATAATTAGATAATTTGTCTGCATATTAACAATAACTGAAATCTAACATATATCTTCAACTAAAAAATCATTAAGCCTAACAATATCTTTCGATCCAATCTCAATTAATGAGGTGTTTGTTCCTCCTCCACCGAAATTAGTTTCAAACTCAAGCACCTTCCTGTCAATAATAACTCTTTTGATATTTTCATAACAACAAGGTGGCGTAGCACCAGGATCGTAGCCGCTGTATTTGTGGGCCTCTTTGAAAGGACAGACTTTAACTTTACTACCAACAATCTTTTCAACTTTTTTAGTGTCTAATCTGCAGTTGCCAGGAATGATGCAAACAATCGCATAATCATCAACCAAGCAAACAAGAGACTTTACTATCTTCTCCAGTGGTATTCCAGTCTTCGCAGCCGCATCAGCCGTGTGGACTGTTGATTCCTTTTCGTGGATTTTGTACCAGACTCCCTTATCAGTGAGATACTTCTCAAGGATTTTTTGATTGAACATAATAAATCTCTAAATATTTTCGCAAATAAATGTTAAGAAAGTTAATTTTAATCAGAGGTGGGAATGATGCACAGATTGGATTTAGTTGGATTTGATAGGTTTGATGTTGATACAGTGGAAGAAGTTAAGGAGAAGATGAAGCCATTGATAAATAAGTACGACCAGATGTTCGATACAGATACAATACAGGCTTTCAGATTATCAGTCAAAACCACGAAAAAGGATGGTGGAAAAGATCTCCACGAATTAACCATGCTATTGAACACAACTCTCGGTGATTTTCGTGTCAGAAAAGATGGATGGGAAATACTATCTCTTGTAGACGAAATGGAGTCAGTCCTTGAAAGGCAGATCAAAGAGAAAAAGGAGCGAATAATCAAAGATAGAAAAGGGAGAAATGCTTAAATTTTAATTCTTCTTATTCCTAATTGTTCTTTAAAGTCCCTTCGTCTAGTGGTCAAGGATAGCGAGGTTTTAACCCTATAAGGCTTTGGTCGCTAGGAAGACACCCGTTGGCGGCGGTTCGAATCCGCCAGGGACTATTAATTAAGCTGATTTTATGAATAAAGAAATTCTAAATCATTATCTTCAATTCAGTGTATTTACAAACCCTGGCTGCTATAAAGAAATGTTACAAAAACTCCCGGAAGATATCAGAAAGATCGGTATACTTGTAAGAAAACAAATCATTCACAGAGTCACCCTCAGAAAAGGCAATATTGGCTCTAACTCTGATTTAAGATATGGGGATATGGATAAGTTCCCGTGGTGGAGATTAAGATGTGATGATGATATTCTTCCAACTGCCTCGGCTATGATATCAGAATTAATGAGATTGGATAAAAGAGGGTTTGTGCCGAATCGCCCAGTTGAGAATAAAATAGTTGTGACTTGTCGGTGTGTTTCAATCCTAACAGCATCAATTCTCAAAAGCAAAGGTATTCCGTGCAGAGTTAGATCTGGATTTGCACCTTATTTTTTTGAAGGAAGTTGGGATCATTGGATAAACCAATATTGGGATAAAAAACAAAAAAGATGGATCACAATAGATGTGGATGGGTGTTTAGAAGATTTAGGGTTTGATCCATTCGACATTCCTCCAAATAGATTTGACTGGGCGGCTAACACTTGGCTGGGGATAAGAAAAAATAACCTGAATGAAAACAATTTTATCAATGCCGGGGGTTATAGGGGATTAATGCCAGCAATGTGGGAAATATTTTATGATTTTCACAGCCTGATGAATAATGAGATCATATACTTTCATAATCCAAACTACAGCAGAATAAGTGAATTCAACAAACTGAAAGAAAAGGATTTCAAAGAGATTGATGACCTGGCTGAACTAATGTTAGATCCTGATAAAAATTTCCAAGACCTCAAAAAAATTTGGAATACAAAGAAAAAATTCAGAATATTAAGTGGTGGGTTAATAGAAGATAAAGACCATGTTAAATACAGGTGCTGACTGATGCATGAAGCCCTTCAAAAAACTTGGGATACAATAGCAGACTCCTGGTCTAATCTTAGAGTCAGGCCTTGGAGAGAAGTTTTGGAATTCTCGAAAGATGTTAAAAAAGGAGTTGTTCTAGATATAGGCTGCGGCAACTGCAGGAATCTTATCCCATTTATTGGAAATGGAATTGAATGCATAGGCATGGATTTCTCGAAAGGGATGATAAAACAGTCGAAAATATTCCTTAAGAAGCGTAATCTGAAAGCGAATTTAGTGATAGGCATCTCTGCGAACCTGCCATTCAAAAATGAGAGTGTTTCGACGGTGATATGCAATGCTGTGCTTCATGATATAATCCAAAAAGAAGATATAAGCAGGTCGCTGAAAGAAATCCGCAGAGTTGCAAAAAATAATTGTGAGGTTCTAATGAGCGTATGGAACAGATGTCAAAAGAGATTTATCTGGCCGCTAATCAAAAGTTTCTTTTCAGGAAATTATGCCGATATTTGGGTTGACTGGAATTATCATGGAAAAATTTACAAGAGGTTTTATCATCTTTACACAAAAAAGGAATTGAGAAATGAAATTGAAAAAGTTGAATTAAAAGTTGAAAAGGGCTGGAATGACGAAAAAGGCAATATTTGGTTGTTGATAACAAAGTGGGAATAGCCTCTGAAAACTATAAGTTAACACAATTCAATCTAATATAAGGATTGAATGGAAAAGAGTGATAGTGAAAATATAATAGCTGTTTTTCTTGGGATGCTAGGTGTATTCTTTATCTTTAGTGGATATTCTAACTACCAGACTATGAAATTCTTTGATGTTGTTAATGTAATAATACCTTTTGTGATTGGCGTAATTCTTTTGCTGTGGGTCTACAGGCTTGTGAGGAAATAAATGTCAAAGTGGGAAATTGAAAAGAACAAGTTAGATATGGAATATCAAAAAATTATGCAAAAATATCAGGTTATTTTAACGGGTTTATATGGAATTCCTGGCGTTGTTTTCGGGTTTGTTCTGTCGCAAAATTTAGGTTTTATGAATTTACAGACTCTTTTAGGAGGTTTAATGATGGGATCTATAGCTGCGTTTTCTCTTTGGATAATATTTAATCAGCTTGAAGAAAATATTGAAAAAGAGATTCTTTCATTAAAAAAGAAAGTGGATAGTTTGGATAAAAAGAAAAAGTGAGAATTATTTAAGAATTAACAAATAATGGTAAGGTAGTGGTTTCATGAGGATAGACATTGTTGCTAGCAGTGTAATAACAGAGAACAAGAAAATTCTACTAGTCATAGATGCGGAAAACCAATACAAAATACCCGGAGGAAGAAAAGAAGATAATGAAACCTTTGAGGAAACAGTAAAGAGAGAGGCAAAGGAAGAAATATCATCTGATGTGAAAGTATTTGATCTTATCAATGTTTTCTCAGTC
Source organism: Candidatus Aenigmarchaeota archaeon CG_4_9_14_3_um_filter_37_18 (assembly GCA_002789635.1). Classification (GTDB taxonomy): domain Archaea; phylum Aenigmatarchaeota; class Aenigmatarchaeia; order CG10238-14; family CG10238-14; genus CG10238-14. The sequence goes on from PFTQ01000002.1 coordinate 8,838, forward strand.
ATCTACCAAGGAGTAAAATATGCGATCTTCAATTATAGGGCAAAACTTCTTTCTGATCCTAAACCCGCGAATGAAGTCAAATCACTGGGATGGCATAGTTATGAAGAATGCAAAAAACTGAACTTATCACCTAACGCAAAGCATATTGTTGAATTTCTTCACAAAAAAGGCGAGTTTTAATGAATGCTAAAATTAATCAATGGGAAAAGATATTCAAAGAACAGGGAGATGTTTTTGAAAAACCACATGAATACTTAAAATTTTTTTTGAAAAAACTTAAAAAGAAGAATTATAAAAGAGTTTTAGATTTAGGTTGTGGCGCAGGTAGGCATCTTATTTACCTTTCTAGTTCTGGTTTTGATACTTATGGAATTGATTTATCTGAAACTGGAATTAAAATTTGTAATAAAAAATTAAAGGAGAAAAATCTTAAAACAAATTTAAAGTTAGGGAACATTTACGAGCGATTGCCGTATCCAGACAATTTTTTTGATGCAATCATATCAGTTCAAGTCTTGTATCATTCTAGAATTAAAAAAATAAGAAAACTGATAAGAGAAATTGAAAGGATTTTAAAACCAAGGGGTTTGATATTTATCACTGCAATGAAAACTAAGAGAAAAAATGGAATGACAAAAACCACAAAATATAGAAAAATAGGTGAAAGGACTTTTATGCCATTGGATGGATGGGAGAAGGGCTTACCACATTTTTATTTTAACAAAAGGTTAATAAGAAAGGAATTTTCAAATTTCAAAATAGAAAAAATTTGGCTTGATTCAACTCTGCGTTATTATTGTTTCGTTGGTGAACTTAAATGAAATGCTCATTCTGCAGCAAGCAATCAATCTACTTCCGCGAGAACGAAGGGCATTACTTTTGCGAAAACCACTTCAGTGAAAGCATAGAAAAAAAAGTAAGAAAAAACATCAGATCCAACAATCTAATCGGCAAGAAAGATAAAATAGCAGTCGCTCTCTCCGGGGGCAAAGACAGCTCGTCAACACTCTTCCTTCTGAAAAAAATCTTTAAAAACAACCCGAATATCGAGATAATCGCAATAACAATTGACCAAGGCTTCGGCTGCGTAAATGAATACAATGCTGCTCTTGCATCTGGCTTTTGCCAAGAAATCGGAGTAAAACACCACATATTCTCATTCAAGCAAGAATTCAAAAAAACATTTAAAGAACTCGTAAGAAAAAATCCTAAATCAAGCTACTGCAGCATATGCGGAGTCCTGAGAAGATATTTGATAAATAAGAAAGTGAGAGAACTAGGCTGCACAAAACTGGCGACAGGCCATAATCTTGACGACGAATGCCAAAGCATCCTTATGAATGTGATAAAGGGGGATATGATGAGATTAGCGAGAACAGGGGCAATGCCGATGATGGCAAAAAACCCAAAATTTATCCCAAGAATCAAGCCTTTATTCAACATACCAGAAAGTGAAGTCTTGCTGTTCGCGAAAACAAATAAAATAAAATTTTCCGGCCAATCCTGCCCATTTGCAAAATTTAACTCATTGAGAGGCGAGACTGAGCAGTACCTGAATAATCTGGAAAAAAAATCCCCAGGTGTCAAGCATAGCCTATTAGAAAGCGCGTTGAAGCTTAAGCCCCATGTTGAAAAACAATTCAAAAAAGATAAAATAAAATTATGTGAAAAATGTAAAGAGCCCGCCAGCAAAAAAATGTGCAAAACTTGTGAAGTACTTGGGGGTGTACTATCTTAGCGGACCCTTTGAACTTGAATTTCATCGATTCTTTCCATTAAAAAGCCAATTCTATCCTGCAGAAACTTGAGCTGTTTCACACTCTTGGCATTAAATAATTTATTCTTGGTTTCGAATAATTGTTCTTGGTAAAATCGAAGTTGATGGTATTCTTGACCATTCATTGAATCACTGTTACTATATGGTGGTAATACTATATAAATGTTACTACTATCAAAAGAAAAAATAGAGGAATGAAGATGGGAAACAAAAAAGTGTGCAGGGAAATTATCGAGGAATTAATGGTTTTAGACAGCCTAGACGACAAAATAATAGATGAAATTGCCAAAAAAATTGCCAAAAAACATGGCTTAAGTGATATCCCGAATAAAGTGGATATATTAAGGTCTTGTAAAGAAAGTGAGAGTGAAAAGCTTAAGAAATACCTGCAAACTAAACCATCCCGATCTATTTCCGGGGTTTCTGTTATAACTGTGGTTGCAAAACCAGCACCTTGCCCTGGAAAATGCATATACTGCCCTAAGGGAGCTAACGCGCCAAAGTCATACACTGGAATGGAGCCAGCTATCCAGCGGGGAATAAGGAATAATTATGACCCGCTCAGACAAACAAAAGATCGGCTTAATCAATACAAACTTACAGGCCACCCTTCTGACAAGATAGAGGTAATAATTATTGGGGGGACGTTCCCAGCTCTAGAAAAGAACTACCAGAACTGGTTTGTTAAATGTATTTTTGATGCTCTCAACGGGAAAGAAAGTAAAACCTTGCTGGAAGCGCAGAAGTTGAATGAGTCTGCTGAGCATAGGTGCGTGGGGCTGACAATTGAAACACGTCCGGACTACTGTTTTAAGGAACATATCAACCAAATGCTTGAATTAGGAACTACTCGGGTGGAAATAGGTGTTCAGTCAGTCTACGACGAGGTTTTGGAGAAAGTTAAGCGTGGGCATGATGTCAAAGCTGTGGTGCGTGCTACAAAACTTGCTAAAGACAGTGGATTAAAAGTGACTTATCATATGATGCCTGGCCTGTTCACTGATTTTAATAAGGATTTAGAGCAATTTAAAGTCTTATTTTCGGATGATAGGTTTAAGCCTGATTCACTTAAGATCTACCCTGTTCTTGTTATTCCTGAGACTGAACTTTATGAGTTGTGGAAGAAAGGTGAGTATAAGCCCATAAACACAGAAGAAGGGACTAAACTTATTTGTGAGGCGATGAAGCACATTCCCAAGTACTGTCGTGTAATAAGAGTGCAGAGAGATATCCCTAATAACAAAGTTGCTGCTGGAATCGACAAGAGTAATCTTCGCGAGCTTGTGGAAAAGGAGTGTGAAAGGGGAGGAGTGAGAATTCAGGAGATCAGATATAGGGAAGTTGGACATAAGATGGCTAAAGGAGTGATTCCTGATCCTGATAAGATTAAACTGTGTAGAATGGATTATGATGCGTCAGGGGGAAAAGAAGTTTTTTTAAGTTTTGAAGATGTTAAAAATGATGTTTTGTTTGGTTTTATTAGGTTGAGAATTCCTAGTGAACCATTTAGGAAGGAGATTGATAATAAGACAGGATTAATTCGTGAATTGCATGTTTATGGCTCTGCTGTTCAAATCGGGAAGAAAAAAGAAAATGCATGGCAACATAAAGGTTTTGGAATGAAACTTTTACAAGAAGTTGAACGAATTGCTAAAGAAGAGTTTAGTGTGAAAAAGATGGTTGTTATTTCTGGGGTTGGGGTCAGACCATATTATTATCGTCTAGGATATAAAGTTGACGGAATCTACGTTTCTAAATTTCTTTAATTTTTCTTTGAGATTCTTTGCCATTTTCAATTCTCTACTTAAACCCCATATCTTAATTAGCATATCTTTTTTGTCTAGATTAATCCTGAACCTCTTCATAGTATCATTTATTATACCTCTATTATCTATCCCACCTCTACTTTGAATCAGAAAATCTTTTTTGACTAATCTATCCAGTTGTCTATGAACAACCTGTTTGTGTACATGAAATTTCTCACTCCAATCTCTTACAGTAAATTCTTTATTTTCAAAATATTTCATCTTCATTAATGTCTTAGTTTTCTGATGATTCAAAAATCCTCTTAGAAATTTTATTTTTTTAGATTCATTCGTAAGTTGGGGAATTTCAAATGCATCAAGTAAATGAAGTTTATAGAACTCATCCCATCCAAATATACATATATCATTCACACCTTCTCTGTATTTTATAACCAATCTCTCTAATAACCTCTTGATAAATTCCCGATCCATTGGTCTTATAGAACCAATAGATACACTGACTATAGATTTATTTTTTATGTAGACAGAACCTTCTCCTGCAATTAACCCTTTTAGCCAATCTATACACCATTTCCTTTTTGTTAGAACAATTTTTTTACTTTCTTCAAGTAAGCTTTTAATCACACTTCTGAGAACAGTATTAGTTAGATACACTCCCATCAATCCATAATTTTCTTGTAATCTACTTCCAGAATTGGATATAGTCCTTATTCCAATACACTTCTTATCTAGGGTTAACCAATCTGACCAAAATTTCAAACATTCTTGTTTGTTTTTACTTTTTCTTTCATTATGTTCTAAATAAAAACTTAGTTTAGGTTTTTCATCTAAAATTCCCTCCAACCATTCTAGAAATTTTTTCACTAAAATGGGCTCTGAATTTCCAAGACTAATCTTTGAATTATCACTCTTTTCCGAAACTTTTGTATAACCCTCACCAAAATAAAGTGCACAACCTATCCAAAATACTTGATCCAATTTTACATATCTCTTAAGTCTCGTCTCTGATTTCTTCCAGCATGCCTGTGACCATACACGTAAATTTTTATTTGAGAATTCTACAAAAATAGGATGTTGTTTTCTTGCTCTTCTACTTGGTAAAAGATGAGATGGTAATAATGCTAACATGTCGATAATATCTTTTTCATTTTTTTTTCCAGAAAGATTTCCTTGGATATTGAATACCAATTTATTACGTAACATGGGATTTGCTGTTAGTGGGTTATACGCTATAATATGTCTATTTATTTCATCTAACTTGAATTCATCAAAACCACTTTCAATTAAAATATTTGAAATTTCCTCTATAACCCAATATGGAATGTAAATTTTCCAACCAGACACATGTTTTCCTTTTCTCCATCCTTTTACTGTTTCTCTCATTATTTTAGTGGGTTTCATTTTCCGAATTCTTGCTTTATTTGACAAATATTCAGCAAAGGTAGTTTGGAACTTGAAGATTTTAATTATTCCACAAAAAAGTCTTTCTCTATATTTGTCTTCCAAATAGATACTAAAATTCATATGTATATTATGGTATTGTTGTTATAAATAATTTACTATAAAAAGAATTATATAATTGAGATGCATCTGAATCTCTAAACTAACAAAAAAGAATTTTTCAAAGAAATATTTATTAGCAGGAAGGTAGTAAATTTGAACGCTTGGTATGCTTAGAGTTGAGTTATTATTTTAATGGTTTAGATTGGTTTAATCAGTTGAGTTAAAATGATGAGATTTTTGGTGGTTTTCTCGGGTTTTTAGACCGATTTCATACACGAGTGGTGGTTTTTGAGGGAGGATTTAAAACTAACCTTAAACGAGTTGAGAAAATAGAGAAAAGAAAGAAAAAAATCTATTAAGCTGTTTCTTCAGATGGTGGATTTGGATTACCTATTTGATTAACAGCATCTTTTCCCGCAGTTAACAACAAATATATTGGACACATTGCTACATTATGTCTAGCTAAGCTCTCCACTGTTTGTTTTCCCTTAAAAGCTCCTCTACTCACAGTATCTTGGTCAGCTGAAATACATTGTCTAACAGATACTTGAGGGTCAGAACCAAATCTATATTTAACACCACTACAGTGAATTGAACCTGGTGAATCTAATGTTATTAGGTCCAATGTATCTGAAGCCAACATACGATTATCTGTAACATAAGCTCCTTGACATGCTTGAGCATATGGACATAAAGTTCCAAGAGCTCTTGCAACCTCTGTTTTTTGTTGTAATCCGTCTTGTCCTACCCAACTATATGATGGCATATTTATATTCACCTCAACACTACTTAATAGTAACAACATTACTATTTAAACTTTTCTCTTTCTCTAACCTATACTTTCCACACTATACTTCCGTCAAAAAGGTCCCTAGATTTTGAGTGAAACCTTAATAAACTGTCACTATTGATTCCTAAAAATTACCTGCAGGAAATCTTTATTTTCACAGCCTGTTCTTCAAGGAAATTTGGGTTAGCCGAAGACAGGAAATTTGAACGCTTAGTATAGTTTCCTTTCGGTTATTATTTTAACAGTTGGGATTAGTTTAATTAGAATGATGAGGTTTTTTGGATATTTTTAGAAAATAAGATATTAAAATCGAGATTTAAAAATTCGATAATTTCCGCCTTCTATTCTTATAGCCTTGCCATTAATTAGCGCATCTGCTATCTTCTTTCTGGCTGACAAAACTAATCTATGAAAAGTGGGTTGTGAGATATTCATTTTTTTAGCCGCTTCTTCTTGTTCAAGCCCTTCCAAATCCTTCAGTCTTACCGCTTCGTATTCGTCTACTGCCAAAACCGTTTCTTGCAAATCAACCATCCTTACTCCTGCTGGCTTGAAGTAAGTTATATTAGGTTTTAATCTAACTCTTCTGCAAAGTCTTGGTCGTGACATAATTAAACCTTTTAAAAAGTTACTATTTTGTCGCTTTTCATTATAACATCGTCTAAATCTTTAAGAGATGAAATTGGACACAATTTTGAATCTTTATCACCTCTTGCTTTAACGCAAGTTCCGCAGGCAAATATTGTTCCGCCCCCGTTCTGAAACTTTTCAGCTTCCTCTTGTGTATTGAATTCGTCGGAACTTACTTTAAGATATTCGACACCTTTCCCAATCAAGAAGACTTGAACAATATATTTCTGTTTTAAGCCATAATTAGCATATCTTAATGCATTCCAACAGGTTTCTGCATCGTTTGTTGAGATTATTATTCCTAATTTCATGTTTCACGCCTCGTAGATTTTTAGCATAACAATCTTAATCATGCTCTTCAAAAGCTTTGTCCTGTTCCTTGTCTTTCTTTCTAATCCATTCGACCAACATAGCCGCATGTTCCTTTTCTTCGTTCTTATTGTGTTCGAGTATTTTCTTCAGTTCTGTATCTTTTGTCTCTTCTATCCTAGTTTCATACCAGTTTATCGCTTCCAGTTCTTCAATTACACTTTGTCTCGCTTTCTTTAAGTCAGAGTTTTCAACCTCTTTTGCATACATTTTTCACACCCTTATGAATAACTATTCATTTACATATTAAAAAATTTCTAAAACAAAAAAAAGAAAAGCAATCACTTCATTTCTTTCAGTCTTTTCTCTATCTCTTGCTTTTCTAAATCAATTTCTTTAAGTTCTGCTTCAAGGATTTTCTTTTCTTCTTCTTTTGTTAGAGTTACCTGTCTTCTAAATCCAAAACCTCTTCCGTAACCTTTACCAAATCCTCTTCGCATTCCACAACCACAAGGTCCAAACCCTCTTCCTGTAAGAGGTCCTTGTCCTAATGGTCCTGTTCCATCCATTCCTGGCACATTTTTCACCTCCATTATGAATTAGTATTCATTATTTATAGTGAATATATATTCATAATAGTATTTAAACTTATTGATTCAGAAGAAGTGATATTCTCTTGACAAATCTTCATTTTCTCAACCTTCAAGCAAATGCGGGTAAGTAAAAAGCAGAAAATTTGAACGCTGAGTATGTTTAGAGTTGAGTTATTATTTTAATGGTTGAGTTAAAATGACGAGATTTTTGCAGAGAGAAATAATATTCAGATGTCGCAATCACCAACATTCTATTTATTTGACAAGCAACAATTCTTCTATCAATTGCATGTTGCCTAAAAACATAGAGATAAACGACAAGTTCAAGGAGTCTCTCGGGTTAATGGAAAGCACGAGTAAAAATATCTTTATTACCGGCAAGGCTGGAACAGGGAAATCAACTCTTCTTAATTATTTCAGAAGCCTGACGGATAAGAAGCTGGCCGTGCTTGCGCCAACAGGAGTCGCTGCAATCAACATTGACGGGCAAACCATACACTCTTTCTTCAGGTTCAAGCCAGATGTAAACCTAAGCTCAATAAAGAAATACAAAGGCTCAGGCGGGGAAATCTACAGAAGAATCGAAACTATTGTTATAGACGAAATCTCCATGGTGAGGGCAGACCTGCTTGACTGCATAGACAAGTTTCTGAGAATCAATGGAAAAGATTCAGGAAAGCCTTTCGGCGGAGTCCAGATGATTTTTTTCGGCGACCTCTATCAGCTGCCGCCAGTCGTAAGGAGCGAGGAAAAAGAAATATTCAAGAGCCATTACAAGAGCCAGTATTTCTTTGACGCAAAAGTGTTCGACAGCCTTGAAATGGAATTCATAGAGCTGGAAAAGATATACCGCCAGAAAGATGAGAAATTCATCAGAATCCTGAATTCCATAAGGAACAATTCCATAGATGAAAGCCAGTTGAAATTAGTGAACGAAAGAGTCAAGCCGGACTTTAAGATATATCTGAAAGACATTTACATGCAATTAACCACGACAAACAAATTGTCTGCGGAAATAAACGAAGGGGAGTTGTCCAAAATAAGAAGCCCGCTTCTCAGCTACGAAGGAAAAATAAAAGGCAATTTCGAAAAACACTATCTCCCGACTGAAATCAGCCTGAAGCTTAAGGTTAACTCGCAAATAATGCTTGTAAATAATGATCCTAACGGCAGATGGGTAAACGGCACTGTCGGGAAAATAATTGGCATTGAAAAAGATGCGAAAGAAAATGATTCAATTATTGTGGAAGTTCTGAACGGGGATAAAGTAAATGTGGCCCCATATACATGGAAGGTATCAGAACTCTATTATAATAATGACACCAGCATGTTGGACTCAAGGGCAATCGGATCCTTCACCCAATATCCTATAAAACTTGCGTGGGCCATCACCATACACAAAAGCCAAGGAAAAACATTTGACAGGGTTGTCATAGATATAGGCAGCGGAACTTTCACTTCCGGCCAGGTTTATGTTGCTTTGAGCAGATGCATTAGCTTGGATGGGATTGTGCTGAAAAAACCGATACAGAAAAGGCATATCTTCATGGACTGGAAGATCGTCAATTTTATTACAAAATACCAGTACAAGCTGTCTGATAAAAGATGCTCCCTTGATAAAAAAATGAAAATCATTCAAAACGCCATTAAAAATAAATCAAAGCTTGATATTGTATACTTGAAATCAAAGGATGAAAAATCCAAGAGAATTATAGAGCCTATTTCAGTCGGCAAGATGGAATATATGGGAAAGCCCTATTTTGGAGTTGAAGGCTTCTGTTCTGAAAGGCAAGGAATGAGGGTTTTCCGCGTTGACAAAATATTGGATATAAAGGAACTCGCCCCTGAGTAACTGTTTTCTGGCATTTATCTATGGTTTATTTGGGCTTGGTTTGAAGATGCATTTGATCAATAAAACTCTTTATACAAAAACTAACAATAATTAATTATGACATCCCAAAAAATGAGAGAAATACTGAATGACGTCCTAAAGAAAATCAGGCCGACATTAGACCAAAGAAAAAAATTCAACGAGCTTAGCAAGAAGATACTCGAAGTGACCAATGAAAAAATGTCAAAGTTCCGGGGAAGAGCTATCATCGCAGGGTCATTGACAAGAGACACATGGCTCCCATCAAAGAATGAATTCGACGTGTTCATAATATTCCCAAAAGACCTATCAGAAGAAAGCCTTGAGGAGTATGGACTGAAAATCGGAAAAAATGTGATTGAAGTATTAGGAGGGACTTGGAGAATAGAATATGCCCAGCATCCATATGTCAGAGGCAGCATAGGCGATGTTGATGTGGATATAGTCCCTTGTTATGAGGTGAAGTCTGGAGAGGAAATACAGTCAGCAGTCGACAGGACACCTTTCCATGTAAAATACCTAGACAAGAAGCTGCCTAGGCAACTGTCAGATGATGTCAGGTTGCTGAAAGCCTTTCTAAAAGCAAACGAAATCTACGGGGCGGATACAAAGACTGAAGGATTCTCAGGCTACATTTGTGAATTACTTATCATTAACTATGGCAGGTTTGAAAGCGTTCTAAGAGCTATCAACGACTGGAAACCAGAAGAAATCATTGACGTGGAGAAATACTGGGATGAAAAGGATTACAAAAAACTAAGGAAAAAATTCAAAGAGGAAATACTCATAATCATTGACCCCGTGGATAAGAATAGAAATGCTGCCGCAGCGATATCACCAGAAAACTTCTACAAATTCAAAAAAATCGCAAAACAATTCCTAAAAGAGCCGGATGCAGAAATGTTCTTCAAAAAACCCATTCAGCCACTGACAAAAAAAGAGCTAGAGCTGCAGATGCAAAACCGCGGGACGGAATTGCTGCTCGTTAAGTTTGGAAAGCCTGATGTTGTGCCAGACATTCTCTGGCCGCAGTTGAGAAGAGCAACCAAAAGGCTGGAAGGAATACTTCATGAATACGAATTCACTGTGCATAGAAGCGATTGCTGGTCGAATGAAAAAGATTCCTGCGCAATAATTCTGGAAATGGAAATTAGCAGACTCCCTCTAATCAATGAGAAAGTTGGCCCTTATGTTTGGAAGGAAGAAAACTCAAGGGATTTCATCAAGAAATATGAAAGCGTTGCAATAAACGGGCCTTATATTCGAGAAAATGCGTGGAGAGTGGAAATCAAAAGAAAGTGGAAATCCGCGCTTGGGAAATTAAAAGATACTCTAAGCGACAAAGAAAAAATCCTGAAATCAAAAGGCCTGCCAAATTATATTGCGAGCGAGATTGTAGAGAGTTTTGAAGTATTTGAGAATGAAAAAATAAGCGAGATGTTAAAGGATAAGGAATTCGCTGTATTTTTGAGAAAGTATTTTGAGAAGGAGAAATTAGGTGTTTGATATGAATGTAAAAGAATTTTTGAAACCCAATGTAAAGAAAATTATATTATTTCTTATCATGTTCGCATTATTGGCCTTCTTGTCTTTTAAATTAGGAAGAGTCTACGAAGATCCTTACAAATATATTCCAGAGTATATGAGACCGGTTGGTGGATTGCTTCTTTATAAATTGAACCCAATCTTATGGTTACCCGCTCCGCTATTTTCGCAGACACATAATTATATAGAACATTGGCCTGTTGACAGCAACGAAATAGAAATTTCAAGCATTATTTATTGGCTAATTATTTCATACTTGATTTCATGCTCAATATTTTGGATCTACAAGAAGGTGAAACCATGATCCGCCCGCCAGCAGTAGCAGGAATGTTTTATGAGATAGACCCCGAGAGATTGAAAAAACAAATCAAAGGTTGTTTTACTCGAGGTTTAGGGAAGGAAAAAATTCAAGAGCAAAGCTTCAAAGCATGTGTTGCCCCTCACGCAGGATACCTTTACTCAGGCCCAATTGCCGCCCATGTTTACTCAAGAATCAAAAAAGCCAACTATATTATTCTCGGGTCCAACCACCATCCTATAGGGAATAAATACGCGATGGGATCAGGAGAGTGGAAAACTCCTTTAGGCGGAGTGAAAGTGAATAAAAAAGTTGCAGAACAACTGATGAAATGCCCTTTGCTAAAAAATGACCCAATCTCTCACCAGCCAGAACATTCAATCGAAGTCCAACTTCCTTTTCTGCAATATCGCTTTGGCAATGATTTTAGTTTTGTCCCGATCGCTATCAGCAATGATTATCCCAGTCGTGATTTCCTTGAAGAATGCAGAATCTTAGGCGAAGCTATTGCTGATGTAATCAAAAAACAGAAAGATGACTGGATTGTTATTGCATCGTCTGATTTCTCGCATTATGTCCCATATGAATATGCTTATCAAATCGACAAATGGGTAATTGAAAGTATTGTTGGATTAGACGAGGAAGAATTTTTCAGCAGGGTTCAAGAGAGAGATGTGAGTGTTTGCGGGTTTGGCGGGATTGCTGTTTGCATGGTCGCTGCTAAGAAGCTTGGCTCTAAAAAAGGTGAGTTGTTGAAATACGCTACATCTGGGGACGTGATTGGAGATAAAAACAGTGTTGTAGGCTACGGGAGCATAATAATAAAATAAAAAGAAAAAACTAGTCCAATAAACTATTCTCGATATCTGATGTGTCCATGTTGTCAACTGCTTGGTCTAATTCATTGTCAATTGCATCATAGGCTTGATTTTCTGGTGTTTTTTGGGTATCAGCTGTTTTTGTGCAACCAGAGAAATAAACCATTAGCAATACTAGCATCAATCCTACTAACATTAATTTCACGGATCACTCACACTCCTGCACCAGCATTCTGGCCTTCGTTTGGATTATTTGCTCCATCAACTACATCCGGATTTGCATTTACCGTAGTTTCTGTTGGAACAGTTGTTTCTGTTGCTATTTGGGTAGTAGTTGTTTTCTGCCCTTGATTAACACGCTCTTTTACTATATTAGAGTCTTGATTCTGGTTCTTGACTGCATTTATAGCAACCCTTCTTTCTTCGACCTTTTTGGCTATTGTATCAAAATTTTGGATTGCTTTTTTGATTTTCACGCATTTTTCTGAATTAAGATTTTCCTTGCAGAATTCCTTTGTTGTTGTGACTATGAATTCCCTGCATTTTTCTGAATTCTGGTTATCATTGCACCAATCCTTCAAAGCATTCCTGCATCTTGTGTCATCCATGTTATCTTGGCAGTAATCCCTGAATAATTCTTTGCATTTTTCATCGTCCGGATTATTCTTGCAATAATCACCAGCCCCCTGCTTGCATTTTTCATTTTCTGGATTTTCGCTACAGTAGTCTTTTACCTTTTCGTTAAGCTCTAAAGGTTGAATTGACCTCGGGGCTTCGACCATGTACAAGTTGAAAGTTCCGCTAAGGTCAAGAGTCCCAGCCCACACTTCCATTTTCATATCCTGATTCATGAACGATGTGAGGCTTAAAGACCCTACTGGCTGGTCGCTCACTTTATCGCCAGAGATTGAGTATATGTCTGCTGCTAATTTTCCCTCTTCTATCACAACGTTTTTTAGCCTGTATTTAACTTCGTCCATCACAAAAACTCCGACGTTAAATTCTTTCTCTTCCGCTCCTGTTGCAACTATCGCTCTTGCTACGCCTGCTTTAACCATTCTGAATTCCAATGGGTTGTCTGGTGATACTGCTATCCCTTTGCTAAGCGAGCCTATTGACTTAATTCTTGCTTGTGTTTGCACTTCTTCTTGGGATAAGATAGGTGTCACTATCAATAAAACTATAAACAATGCTATCAATAATCTGTCCATTAGTCCACCTCGTTATTCATTTAAAATAATATTGATTTTTTGGACTATAAAAAATAATAGCCGAAGAAAATCGAATGTGTTAATTCTTTATCTTTTCTCATCCTAAATGAATCATTATGAAAGACATTATACTAAAACATACATTATTGAATGCAATCCAGTACAGTGGAAAAGCGGATATTGGAGCGGTAGTAGGCAAAGTCCTAGCAGAGAACCCTGAACTAAAGAAAGACATGAAAAAAACAATGGAAGCAATCAGCCAGACAATAAAAGAAGTCAATTCTTGGGGGTTAAAAAAACAGCAAAAAAAACTCGATGAAATGGGGTTAAAATTAGAGAAAAAACCAAAAGAATATAAGCATGAATTGCCGGAATTGCCTAATGCCGATAAAGGAAAAGTCGTGACTGCCTTTCCCCCAGAACCTTCCAAGTATCCGCACATTGGGCATGCCAAAGCAGCATTAATAAACTATCTTTATGCAAAAAAGTATGATGGTAAATTCATTCTAAGGTTTGAGGATACTAATCCTGAGCTAGCAAAACAAGAATACTATGATGCTATTCTTGAAGGATTAAAATGGCTCGGAATAGAATGGGATAAGCTAGACTACATTACTGATCACATGAAAAAATATTATGAAGCAACAGAAGAATTAATCAAAGAAAACAAGGCTTATGCCTGTTTCTGCAAGTCAGAACAAATCAAAGAACATAGAAAAAATATGACTGAATGCATGTGCAGAGACAAACAAACCCAAGAAAATCTCGGCGATTGGAAAAAAATGTTATCAGGAGAAATACAAGAAGGCGAGGTATCAGTCCGGCTAAAGATATCCATGCAACACAAAAATGCAGCTATGCGTGACCCATCAATAATGAGAATAATAGACAGACCGCATGTTAGGACTAGGAATAAATATCGGGTCTGGCCCATGTACGACTTCGGAACAACACTTATGGATTCATGGGAAGGTGTTACTCATAGAATAAGATCAAAAGAATTCGAAGCAAGAAAAGAGTTGCAAAATTTCATCCAAAAAACACTCGGCTTTCCAGTGACTTATATTGATGAGATAGCTAGATTTAATCTTGAGGGAGTTGAATCTTCCGGGAGAAAAATAAGAGAGTTAATCGAATCGAAAGAGTTGCTTGGATGGGATGACCCTAGACTGACAACACTCATGGCACTAAAAAGGCGGGGATTTCAACCAGAAGCTATTCGAGATTTCCTCCTTGCAACCGGCTTAACAAAAACTGAATCCACAATAACATGGGACAAATTTGAAAGTTTTAACCGAAGAGCAATCGAGCCAATTGCAAACCGCTACTTTGCAGTATTCGATCCTTTTGAAATCAAAGTCAATGAATCCCCAAAAATAACTCAAGCAAAAGAATACTTGCATCCAGACCATCCAGAAAGAGGCAGCAGGACAATTCCTGTTAATACAAGCAAGATTTTTATCTCGAAAGATGACTATGAAAAATACAAAGGAAAAAAAGTGAGGCTAATTGGGTTGTTCAACATTGAACTTGAAAAAAATGTTGAGTATGCTGGGAATGAAATCATTCAAGAAATGCCAAAGATTCAGTGGGTTTCTGAAGATAATATTGAAGTTAGTGTAGTCATGAATGATGGGAGCGAGAAAAAAGGAATAGCCGAGCCAGAAGTCATTAGCTTAAAAGTAGATGATATTATTCAATTCCAAAGATTTGGTTTTGTTAGATTGGATGACAAAAGGGGAATGAAATTCTACTTTACACACAAATGAAATACTTATAAATCTTTAAATTCTACACTTGTTAACAAAATAATGAAGGAAGAATCGATCCGAATAGGAGGTGTGATTTGATGACTAAATTTGAGGTTCCAAAAGAGATTTCAGACAAGGTTTTACAAACCCTTGAGCTAGCAAAAAACACTGGAAAAATCAGAAAAGGGACAAATGAGACGACAAAAAGCATAGAAAGAGGGGAAGCAAAACTAGTAGTGATAGCAGGAGATGTCCAGCCGCCAGAAATAACCATGCATTTGCCAGTCTTGTGCAAAGAGAAAAAAATTCCTTACGTACACGTTCCTTCTAAAGAGGAATTAGGGAGATCAACTGGAATAAATGTAGGAACAGCCGCAGCAACAATAGTAGAGTCAGGGGAAGGCAAATCCAATCTAGAAGAAATACTCAAAAAATTGCAAGACTTAAAGAAAGGTGATTAAATACCAGAAGAAGCGGTTCCCGCAGAAGTAGTTGAACTATTAGGTAGAACAGGTGTACGTGGAGTAATGCAGGCCAGATGCAGGGTATTAGAAGGGAAGGATAAAGGAAAAGTTCTGATAAGGAATATTTTCGGTCCAGTCAGAGTCAAGGATATATTGATGCTCAGGGAAACAGAAATGGAATTTTCAAGCAGAATGGAGAGGAAGTAGATGTCGAAATGCTCTTTTTGCGGGAAAACTTTAAAGACAGGGACAGGGAAAATGTTTGTAACTAATGTGAACAAGATATATTATTTTTGCTCTGGAAAATGCGAGAAGAACTGGAGCATGGGCAGAAATCCAAAGAAATTCAAGTGGACTGAAGACTACAGGAAAGAGAAGGCACACTAGATTTAATAGTTCTTTTTTCATCTTAAGAGTTAATATTAAATAGAGGGAAGTCTATTCTCTATTATGAGTATCACTAGTTCGTTTGGGAGAAAGGAAATACTGGATAAAATAAGTAATAAAAGAGTAATAATATCATCGGAACAAACAAGAGAGTTATTGTGGCTATCTAAAGTATCGATGAAAGTAAATAAGTGGAGTGATTTTTGCGAAAAAATGGACATTAGCATTTCTACCTTAAAGAAATGGAGAAAGGGTAAAAGTAGTATAGATGGTGATTTCTTAGGAAAAATTGTTAAACTGATTCCAGAAGAAAAATATTACTTGTTCAAAAATATGAAAATACTTGATAAAAATTGGGGAAGGTCAAAAGGTGGAAAAAAGAGTGTAGAGGCAAGAATTGAAAAATGGGGGGTGGAAGGTTTTAATAAACAACTTCTAGAAGCATCTCTCGCATCTGGTGGTTTTTTAAATTGGCATAAAACAATGAAGAGAAACCAGCCAAAAATGTATTCTGAAATTCAGAGAAAAAGATGGAAGAATTATATTGAAATAATTAATAGGGATCCGAAGTTTCATCAAAGGAAAACGAAAACAATAATAGAAAGATTTGGGAAGGACTTTTTCACGAAGATTGGACTTAAAGGAGCTGAATCGGGTAAAGTAAACGAGATTGAAAGAGCTGTAATCCATATCAACAAGAAACTATTTCCTTCGATTAAATTCAAAACCCACATGACATTATATGATGTTAATTTAGATTGTGTTTATATCAAAAAACAAAAGATTATAGCTGTCGAAGAAATACTAGGATCAAGAAAAAATAGAAGTGTAACGTTTTTTGAATTAGCGAATATTCTGGAAAAAAAGAGAGTACTGGAAAAAAACGGTCTTAAAGTTCCATTCTTTCTAACAACTCGATTCAAAACTCCATACCAAAGGTATTTCCACTGTGACGGTTGTTTATGGATGATAGACAACGATATAATACCTATATTTACCGATTTAGAATGGTCAATAAAAACCAAGCAAGAAATTATAGAAAAAAATTCATATGATCTTAAAAATATTGATAACTTTTGCAGGTCGATTATACAAAAGAATAAAAGTCGTATGAAATCGGGAGTCAAGATAGAAATTAACAGAAAATTTGATTCTTTTGAACAAAGCGTGGATAATATCCTTAAAAAAAATGGTATTAAGACTGGTGGAAAAAGAGCCTTAAGGACGGTTTATAATACTTATATAGTCTCCGACAATTTTATGAAAGAAAAAAATACCGCTATTTTTATATCTAAAAGGCATATAGGAAGTATATTAGGAAACTGTTTAATTGCTAAATTATTGCTAGTTTCGCCAGTAAAAACAATAGGTATAATAATTTCTCCAAAGAGAGAAATAAAAAGGAAAATTGTTAAAAAGTTAATTGACTTATATGTGGATAAATTTTATTATAACTTGAAAGAATTTGAAAAGGATTTAGAGGGCCGATAGATCAACGGTAGATCAAGAATGCCGAAATCGCTTCCTTGGCAATAATTTACCAATCTGGAAGAGGCTTGGGGTTCAAATCCCCATCGGTCCATTGAAATAATTATACAGAATCTTGATGGTTCTTAATCTTCAAGTAAATTAATGAAATTAATGTGATTACAAAACCTGATAAAATAATTCCTACTTTTAAATCCAAATAATCAGAAATTAGACCAAAAGCAACTAGACCAAAAATTTCCCCAATTTTCATATTAAATGAGTTTACAGAAAGAACAGTTGCTCTTATTTTAGACGGAACGAACTTATTGAAAAGTTCCCTGAAAGCTGGGGCTGTACTTGCAGCAAATTCTCCAATTGAAGTATATGCAATCATACTTAAAAATAATACAGGCAAATATTTCGCAAATCCAATCCCTAAAATTGCTATTCCAAATAAAAAAGTAAACAATGCCAATGAGGACTTGTTTCCCCCAACAAACTTTACTATTTTCTGACTATAATTCAAACTAAATATGGTGATGAAGCCAGCAATAGACAATGCAAAACCCAAGAATTGTGGGGGTAAACCAACTTGAACGACATAAGGTTGATAAGAATTATAAGAAATCGTAGTAGCGAATGTTAACAAAGTCATGATCACTGTTAATGTAAATATTATTGGGTGGCTAAAAGCATGTTTAAATCCTCTTTTACCTGTTTTAACGGTTTCTATCAATACCTTTCTGATTTTAACATCTTTTCTTTCAAAATAATCTTCTTTGCCGAAAATAAGGACAAAAAATGCCAAAATTATCATACCAATTGATGTTGCCCAAAAAGCCTTATCAAATCCATATCTCACAAGAATACCACCTAAAAATGGACCAATTACAAACCCTAAGGATGAAATGCCACCCCACCTACCAAAAAATCTGTGCAATTGTTCTGATTTTTTCTTATGTTTAATTGTGTCAACAAACCAAGCCTCTAAAGCACCTGTTTCAAGAGTAAAAGAAATCCCAGCTATAAAATAAAATAACATCAATAGAGGTAAGTTTGATCCACTTAGTAGTATACCCACAAAAGCTAGCCCAGTAATTAAATAAGATAGAAAAACAGATATTTTTCTACCAAAAACGTCAGCAATCGCACCAGTAGGTATTTCAAAAATTAAAGATGATATCGGGTACATCAAGAAAACAAGTGCAATTGAAGAATAGTTTAAACCTAGATCAACAAAATATAGTGTCCAGTATGCTGCCATAAAACCAATAGAAACCCAATAAATTCCTGTCATTACATAAAAGAAACCAACTGTCTTAAATTCCTCTCTAAATTTTATTGGCATAATCCAAATTACTCCTTTTTTATTTAATAAATCTCTTAAAAAGAATAGTGTAAGGAATTAAAAAAACATGCGGGATTATAAGCTTTAAAAACATTTACTTTAAAATAAATGTGAGAGTTATATGGAAAAAATACAAAATCAAAAACAACCCAAGCAAGAGCTGAGGGGAATAGTGAGAATACTCGGCTCAGACATGAAAGGGGAAAGAAACCTATACGTCTCGCTCCAGGGGATAAAAGGTGTAGGCGCAAACTTGGCTAATGCTATTTGTAAAATAGGCAGCTTTGAAAGGAATAAAAAAGTCGGAACACTAACAGATCAAGATATCAAAAAAATAGAAGAAATATTAAAAGACCCGACAAAAGCTGGGATTCCTGAATGGATGTTCAACAGAAAAAAAGATCCGGAATCAGGGAAAAATATTCATATAACAGGTCCTGACCTCCCGTTTACTCATCAGCAGGATATAAAAGCAGAGATAAGACTGAAGAGTTATAAAGGCGTCAGGCATATGCTCGGACAGCCTGTAAGAGGCCAGAGAACTAGAAGTTCATTCAGAAAAGGCCGCAGCGTTGGTGTCGTAAGGAAAAAACAGCAGCCTACCAAGAAGAAAGAGTGATTAAATGAGAAAGATGAGAAGCATCATTAAAAAGCCATTAAGACCATGGGATAAAGAGAGAATAGATCAAGAAAAAAAACTTTTGCAGAAATACGGCTTAAGAAGAAAGAGAGAAATATGGAAAGTTGAGTCCATCCTCAGAAATTACAGGCACAGGGCCAGAGTTATCGAGGCAAAAGACGATAAAAATGGTGAAAAAATACTTTTAGATTATCTTTATAAAATGGGCATAATTGAAAAGAGAGACGTTGATTTAGGTTCTGTTCTTGGGTTGAAAATAGATAACATCCTTAACAGGAGGTTGCAGACAATAGTCCTTGAAAAAGGCCTTGCAAATACAGCCACGCAATCCCGCCAATTGATAACCCATGGGCATATTGCTATTGATGAAAGAAGAACTGTATTCCCAAGCTATCTTGTACCTAGGGATCTGGAAGGAAAAATCGAATATTATGGGAAGTTTACATTTGAAAAAATAGAGAAGCCAAAATCTAAGGCTGAACCAGAAGAAAAACCCAAAATAGAAAGTGATATTCCAAAGAAAGAAAAGCCAGCCGAAGTTCAAGAAGCAAAGCCGAAAGAGCAACCAGAACCTGTCGAGAAAAAAGGTGAGTAATTGGTGAAAGAAATAAAGAGAAAACCGATTCAGAAAAAGTATGAGCTTAGGGGACTTAAGGAAGGTTCCTGGGGCGTTGCACATATTTTCTCAAGTGTTAATAATACTATCATTCATATCACGGACATTACATGCTCAGAAACTATTGCCAAATACTCTGGAGGCCAGATGACTTCCAAGGATAGGGAAAAGGGTGATGCATTTCCTGCTTTGAAAGCTTCCAGCAAGGCTGCAGAAGAAGCAATGGAAAAAGGTATAATTGGCGTCAATATAAGAGTGAGAGGTAAAGGCGGGCATCACAAGAAAGCACCAGGTAAGGGTGCGCAACCTGCTATCCGTGCATTAGCGAGGGCAGGCCTAAAAATAGGGTTAATAGAAGATACAACTCCGACTCCAACGGACTCAACTCGCAAAAAAGGAGGTCGCCGTGGAAGAAGGGTCTAGTTATTAATTTATATACATTAAACTAGATTTTTATAATATTTGGTATCCTACTAAAATCGTTAACAAAACAAAAATCCGAATTAACTACTGACTTTCTAATTATGTTCTTCACCATGAATTCCTTATCTTTTCTACATTTTATAGCAAATATCGTCATCAAATTTGGATTTTCTATTTTTAATAGCTGGAATCTGTGATCCACAAAAAACAATCTTCTTTCAATATCCGAAAATCTCTTTGTTAAGAAACTAGTTACCTCAATTACAAAACTTGGGTTATCTGAATTAGGAACACTGAAATCTACATTAAACTCTTTTCTGAAACCACGTACAAAAGAATGGATATTGAAGGGGATATTATTAGATTCTAATATTTTTTTAACTATTAACTCATCTGGTTCGAAAAAACTGAATTTTTTAAAGTTTTTCAGAGTTTTTTTCAAATCAACATTCCCCATGAGTTCAATCTCTTTAAACAATTCTTCTATATCAATCATTATCGATATTGCACTTTCTGGCATCATTCTAAACTCAAACGACTCCCATTTTCTGATATGTCTAGAAGCGATTTTCAATAATGAACTGAATTTATTGATATTCATTCCAAAAATAACCCTAAAAACCACCAAAAATCTTGGGTTTCTTACTATTATGTTGGGATCAAATGATGTAAAATTTTTTGTTTCCTTTTTCAGTAAATTAAATTGAAAAATGAAATCCTTTTCGGTCATTTCAAAAATTCTCTTCAATTTAAATTTTGGTTTTGGAAATTCAATGAAGAACTTGTTTCTTGCATTTCTACATTCTCTCCAATTCTTAATTACATCATCTATTTCTATCTTATTTTTTCTCAAAAATTCTCTCTCAAAAAATTCCGAAACCAAAATTCTATTAGAAATTATTTTAAATCCTTGCCTACCCGCTTCAAAATGCCTCACAAATTGTTTACCTTTGTCCAACTTATTGTTTAGATCTCTTTGCGATAGACCCAAACAACATCTTAAAATTATCAAAAACTGTGGATTCTCCAAAAATAATTCAGGTCTAATCTCTGTAAAATCGTTAGTTTTATTTCTGATTATTTCAAAAACATTCCGGAATTCTTTTTGGTTCACATCCCTCAAGTCATCAGGTATCCCAAGTCTATCACCAAAAACAATTTTAACAAGCGGTATTAGATGCTTTTCGCAACCAATGTTGGAATGAATTCTAATAAGGAGGTAGTAGATATGTTATTTATGTCAAAATAAAACCTCTAATAGGACGAAAAAAATAGATAAGTTATTTTATACTTAAAAAAATCTTTTAGTGCTTGAAAAGTTAATTTTTCTGTAAAATAGATTATATTATACCATATTTAACAAAAATGAATCTAAATAATCCTTTATTGGGATGAAATAAAACCTTTAAAGTCTATTAAATTCATTAACTCCAAAACTAAAAACAAAAAGAGAAACAAACTTAAACTTTAATAAACTAAAAATAATAGCATTTGGTGATATATTGAAAGTAAAAATCTTGAAAAAATCCAACGAAAGAATAGAATTTGAAGTAGAAGGATTAACACCTGGATTAGCAGGAGAATTAAGGAGAATAATGCTTTCTGAGATCCCGACAATGGCTATAGAGTGGGTCGACTTCCACAAGAACGATTCGATCATCTGGGATGAAATAATCGCAAGCCGCCTTGGCCTGATACCGTTAGTTTTCAATTCTAAATTGTATGGGATGAAAGATGAGTGCAAATGCGACGGCAAAGGATGCAGCAGATGCCAGGTCATGCTAGCGTTAAAAAAGAAAGGCCCTTGCATGGTATATTCCGAGGATCTTAAATCATCTGACAAGGAAGTCAAGCCAATCTACGGCAAGATACCGATTGTCGAATTGATGGATAACCAGGAGTTGGAGTTTGAAGCGACTGCGGAGCTAGGATTAGGAAAAGTCCACGCTAAATGGCAAGGCGCGGTAGTTGGGTATGAAGCCAGCCCGAAAAAAGACAAATACACCTTTATAGTTGAAACGGCTTGTGGGTTAAGCGCTGAAGATGTTGTAAAAAAGAGTTTTGAAGTCCTTCAGGAAAAGTTGAAAGATTTTGGCACTGATGTGGCAAGATTAAAATAACTAATCCTATAATATTAACTAGACGCAGGGGTTGCCAAGTCTGGTCAAAGGCGCAGGATTCATTCGAATGCGAAACTCAGAATGCGAAACTTAAGAAAGCCACTTGGGAGATCCTGTCCGTTAGTCGGTCCGTGAGTTCGAATCTCACCCCCTGCATCCTTGTTGTATCAGGGAGTACTGACCTATAATCTTCAGAATTTTTTGGATTTTGGGTATAGTGAAACATTATTAAGACCCAACTCGTAATCTGGAGATATTATTTTGGAAACTCTTGAATTAGTTCAAGAGTTCAGAATTTTTGAGTATTTTATCAAAAATCTATATTGTAGAAAGTATAGGTTGAATAAATGAAATGTTTATATAGTAATTATACTACTATAGAATAGTGAAAAATATGACTGGAACCAAAGTATCACCCCAATTGGCTGCTGATGTTGTAAAGATTTGTGTAGTTCCTTTTGGATTTTCCCACGAATTAGGAAATCCCTTACAACCTGGAAGTGGTTATCCTTATAGAACCGACGAAAGAGGTTTATGGGGACACTACGAAGGTGAAGACAGATATACAAATAGAACTTTTTCAGAAGGACCAAGTGAATATTTCCCTAAATTTGAAGATAGAGTATTAAGACCACTAGTTGCTGCTGTTCGTGGATGTTATGACCCTACACAACTTGAACAATTAAGACAATTTGATGTTCATTGGGGTTCAAAAGGATTGTTTTTAACATCTGACCCACAACAAGCAGGTTCACAAGGTGCGGTATTCATAGACCCTTCAGATTATGACGCTTTCAGAAGAAGACTTGCTAACCCTTCAGTTCCATATTGGAATGAGGTTAGAGACCAAGTTCTTGCAGGAACAGATTCAAGAAACCCATTAAGAAAATTAGTAGAATGATTGATTTTTTCCTTTTCTCTTAATTTTTCTTTAATTCCCTAAAAAACAACTTTATGAGTCATTTAGACTCAAACAGAATCTCCGAATGAAGTCCAGAAATTAGAATGGGCGTGAGAGCAATAAGCTCCCAGAGC
>PFTQ01000046.1 GCA_002789635.1 Candidatus Aenigmarchaeota archaeon CG_4_9_14_3_um_filter_37_18
AAGATAAAGTCCTCAGATGCGATTCTAGTCCTAAACTACGACAAGCATGGGAATAAGAACTATATCGGAGCGAACACATTGATAGAGATGGGGATAGCATTTGAGCACGGCAAGAAAATCTTTGTCCTGAATAATCTCCCAGAGGATAGCCCTGCTTATGAGGAATTAGTTTCGATGTCGCCTGTTTGCTTAGATGGGGAGTTGGATAGGATATGAATCAAGTTAATGTTTCAAAAATGAATCATATGTTCCAAAAATGAACCAATCCTAACCTTTTTAACTTTCCTACAACAAATCTTATACCATGAACGACTGCATATTCTGCAAGATCATCAACGGCGAAATACCGTCTTTTAAGGTTTACGAGGATGAGAATTGCGTGGCTTTCCTTGATGTTATGCCAAGGAGCAAAGGCATGTGCTTGGTCGTTCCGAAGAAGCATTACGTATTTTTTGACGAGGATTTTAACACTTCTTCCAAACTGTTTGACGCGGCACTAATAGTTGGCGAAAAGCTCAAGAAATCACTGGAGCCGTTGACAGTGTTCTTCTCGGCAATCCAGTCTCAAGTCCCGCACTTTCATGTCCGTGTTTATCCTGTTTACAAGGATCAGATACCTCTCGGGGAGAACCAGCCTATTGAAACGAATGAAGGGGAACTCAGGGAATTGTCGGAAAAAATAAAAGGTGTGGATGTTGGATGGAAGCCTGAAGCAAAAGTGGTTGAAGTAATAAAAGAGGTTATTGTTGAAAAACCAAAAATAGAAGAACCTCAGCATGAAAAAGATGATAAACCTTGGAGAAGAAGAAATTTAGAGGTGGCGTGAATGGTTAAAATAAAACCCAGAAAACTGGAAAAAGGCGATACGATAGGTACATTCACAGCTTCAAACCCTATAACTGATGAAGTCAATGCTTGGCTACAAAACGGAATTAAAAAATTAAAGGGCTTAGGATTTAATGTAATCACATCAAAAAACCTTTTCAAAAAAAGTTATTATACTGCTGGAAGCCCTGAAGAAAGAGCATCAGATTTAATGGAATTAATCGAAAATAAAGATGTTAACGCCATATTGACTGCAATGGGCGGGGAGAATGCACATCAAATACTACCTCTAATAAATTTTAATAAAATCAAAAGCAATCCAAAAATAATAATGGGCTATAGCGACCCTACTGCTCTAATCAATCCTATAACTGAAAAGACCAATCTGATAACATTCTATGGGCATCACGTTTCTTCATTTGATCCTAATTGGCCTTGGTTTGGAGAATATGATATGAAATATTTTGCAAAAATTTTAATGAGCGATGAAGTGCCTGGATTGATTGAGCCTTCAATTGAAAGAGAAACTTGGAGAAAAGGTGTAGCAGAAGGTGAGTTTGTAGGAGGCTGCTTAACAGATTTCAGAAAGCTGATAGGAACTCCATTCGAACCGGATTTCAAGAACAAGATACTGATTCTAGAACAACTCTCAGAAAGCCCGCAGGAAATAAATGTAGTCATAACGCACTTTAAGCAAGCCAAAGTTTTTGACAAAATAAGCGGATTGTTGCTTGGTAAATTTTATAATTGCATAGATAAAGAGCATGAGGAGAGGAACAAGCCATTAAAGAATGTGTTCTTGGATGAACTCAAGGAATATGACTTCCCAATACTTAAAACAGAGGATTTCGGACACTTTTCTCATATGTTTCCAATACCTATAGGAGCTAAAGGCAGAATAAACGCAACAAATAAAACAATAGAAATTTTAGAAAATGTAGTAAGATAATTAATTGAGGTGGTGTGAATGAATGATTGTATATTTTGTAAGATTGTGAAGGGGGATATCCCATGTTTTAAAGTCTATGAAGATGAGAAATTTTTAGGTTTTTTAGACATTAAACCATTAAACCCAGGAAATTCTTTGCTAATCACGAAGGAGCATTATCGATGGGTTTATGATGTTCCGGGTTTTGGAAATTACTGGGAGGCTGCAAAAAAACTGGCTCTAGCAACGCAAAAAGTAGTTAGATCTAATTCAATCAACTTCTTAACTCTAGGTTACGAAGTTCCTCACGCCCATATCCGTATTGTCCCACGCTTCGAGAATGATGGGCATATTGATGGCATAAGAACAACTGCAATCAAACAAATACCAAAAGAAGAGATGAAACAAATAGCCGAAAAGATAAACAAAATAACGTCAGGATAAAATCAAGAAAAGTTTAAATAAAGTTAGAATAATTAGTTTAGGATGCACCGATAGTCCAGCCTGGTTAATATTTAGCCAATAGATACCGGCCTTCCAAATCTTAGAAGATAGCCGGCGAGGCGGGTTCAAATCCCGCTCGGTGCATATGGACATTAGACTAGACTCTATCCAAATCTTTGTCTCGAACATAGAAAAAGCGAAGAAGTGGTATTCTGAAGTTCTTGGGATGGATCTGATAGATGAGGATGATGAGTTAAAAGTGCTACACATGAAGCTGAATGGAATGAATTTCTACATTGAAACACCGAATCCGAAATGGGGGCAAGGATGGGATACTGTCAAAATCGGCGGAAGAACTCAAATAATCTTTGCGGCCGCAGACATCGAACAAACAGTGAAAGAACTCAAACAGAAAGGAGCCAGAATAGTTGAAGAAATTTCTAAGAGGCCTTGGGGTCGATATAAGGCTGTGTTTGCTGACCCAGATGGGAATGAATTTAATTTGGTGGAATCCAAGTAGGTTTATTAAGGTTTCACTAGTGGTCGAGAAAGTTTATTTTTGGAATTTATATATTGTAAAGTATAGATTTGATTATAGAAAAGTTAAATATATTATTATTACTATTTAGTAGCTAATATAAGATCTCTATTGGTGATGAAATATTCCACAAAAAACTCTTTATTGCATAAAATCCCCGCATTGGGTGGATTCAATTCGCAGTCCATTAACCGAAAAAATAGAAGCCGCTAGAGAACATGCAATAAGAGCAATAGCTGAATCAGCAAGATGCACTGGTTGTTTCGAAGATAATATGATAAAAAGCTATGCAGCTTGGTATAATCAATGCTTACAGGCATTATTAACTGGGGATGAAAAGGAAAAACAAAGAATATGGGACTATGTCGAAAGAATAGGCAAAGAATTTGAAACGGGTCAAATAGGAGCGCAACTTAGAGATTTTGTTGATTTACATCAAATGGGCATACCTATAGAATATCTTCCAACCGAAAGATGGTTTGCTTATTGGCGTTTTCTTGAAGGTAGAGGTTATCCACCCGAAATAGTTGAATTTACCAGAAGAGCTGAAAAGAAGGGTAAAGCACCCACAGTAGCTCTTCTAGATTATTTTTTCCCACAAGTTTTAGAAGAAATAATAAATGAAAGGGATAGAAGAATACTTCAACACGTAGACACTTATGGGCATGACAATAATATCTTATATATAGGGGGAAGGCACAACATCGATCCAGTCGAAGCTAGAAGATTAGGTATCACCTGTTATAAAGGTGTATTTATGGAAGAAGACCCGCCTCAATTAATATCTTTCTACCCTCAGAATGTTGGGGAAGCGCTAAATGAAGCAGGGAGAGAGCACAATTTTTATGTGGCAAATATTCCCCCTAGAAGCTATTCTCGAGGTAAATGAGATTAAATGCATCTATTCCAAAACGACTGTAAATAATTCAAGACAGATAATGAAACCTTCTCAAATCTTTTTTACTATCCATATCAAATATTAGTTATGTATGAAATAGTAACAGGCCGATCTCCAAAAGACCTTGAAGAGTTCGGGATAGAAGGAACAGGTTATATCGGTAAAAATATTGTCGGCAAAGGGGATGAAGCTCACCTAACAAACAAAGTTCTAATCGACTTTTTGCGGCCACACTTGATTTTAGTGGCTGGTAAGAGAGGGTCCGGAAAGTCCTACTCAGGTGGCGTCCTAGCCGAAGAAATGGCGCTTTTGCCGCCAGATATTGCAAAAAACCTTTCAACAGTCATGATCGACACCATGGGAATATACTGGAGCATGAAATACCCGAATGAAGACCAGCTCATAGAGTTAAGCGACTGGGGGATGAAGCCAAGAGGCTTAGAAAAGCAAGTAAAAACTTATGTTCCATTCAAGCAGAAGCAGGAGTTTGAAGAGTCGGAAATACCAGTTGACTTCGGAATATCAATAGTGCCAAACGAATTCTCAGCAGAAGACTGGTCTTTAGCTTTCAACCTCCCTCCAACCAACCCGATAGCAATAGGCCTGCAAAAAGTTGTAAACAACCTCCAAAAATCAGGGGAAAAATTCATGATAGACGACTTAATCTCAAAAATAAAAGACGACCGGCTCCTAGATACGCACGTCAAATCCTCACTCGAGAACATGCTGACCATAGCAGACCAATGGGGAGTATTCGGGGAAAGCGGAATAAAAATCGAGGATATAGTCCAGTCAGGGACAATCAATGTCTTCGACGTCTCAAGATTGAGAGCAACAGAAGCATGGTCTGTGAGAAATCTTCTAGTCGGAATGATCTGCAGAAAAATCTACCAGCACAGGGTAATATCAAGAAAGCAGGAGGAGCTTGCAAGGATTGGGGAGATAAAACTCGAAAAAAGATACCCAATGGTTTGGCTGATGATTGACGAAGCGCATCAATTCATCCCTGCTGAAGGATTGACAGTTTCATCAAGGCCTATTCTTGACATAGTAAAGCAAGGGAGAGAGCCTGGGATAAGCTTTGTCCCGATGACACAGATGCCAAACAAGCTCCATCAAGAAGTAATATCACAGGCGGACATGGTTATATCGCATAGGCTGACATCAAAAAATGACTTAGAATCGCTGCAGTCAGTTATGCAGAACTATCTGATTGAGGATTTAACAAAGTCTATCGACTCGCTCCCAAAATGGAAAGGCTCTGCTATTGTTTTAGATGACAATTCAGAAAGAATATACCCGATCCAAATGAGGCCTAGGTTTAGTTGGCATGCCGGCGAGTCAGCAATAGCAAAAATGAAATAAAAATTATAAAAGAAAAATTTGGTTGCCGTCCTTGTTTATCTTGCCTGTTTCTAAAAGTTTGGTTTTGATCTTCTCATACTTCTCTGCATTAATATTAAGTATCTGCGCCATCTTGAATACCCTGTCTTCAACTACAGATCCGCTTTTTTCGCAACCCTGGGTTATTAGTTTGAACACGACTTCTTCTTCGTTGATTTTTTTCACCTTTTTAGCTCTCGGGAAAAAAGAAAAAATTGAGGGAGTTCTTTCGGGGGGTATGGTTTAAGGAATAAGCTCCCTCAACTAATTTTTTACCTTATTATATCAATTCCAAGAGCATGATCTATCTCTCTAATAACAGGCCTTTCCCTTGCAACTGGACCTAGTATGTATGGCGACTGTACTCCTGTCATGATTGTTATCACTTGCAGCTTTCCTGTAAACTCTGGCAATATTCTTGCTCCCCATATTACTTGGGCTGATGGGTCTAAATGCTGCGAGACACACTCGCCTATTGTATTTACCTCATCTAGTTTCAAGTCATTGCCGCCTGTTATATGGATTAATGCTCCCTGCGCACCTGTATAGTCTACATCAAGCAATGGATTGGTCAATGCTTTTGTCACTGCATCAATTGCACGGTCTGAGCTGTTGCTCTCTCCTACACCTAAAGCAGCAACCCCGCCAGAGCTCATAATTGTCTTGATATCTGCATAATCTACATTTACCAGTGATGGCAATGTTATTGTCTCTGTTATTCCTTTCACCATGCTTGCGATTAATTCATCTGCAACTGCAAAGGCTTGCTGTAATGGAAGTGAGCCTGCGTATCTCAAAAGCCTGTCATTTTCTATTACTATGACTGTGTCTGCGACTTGCCTTAGTTGGGCTAAACCTTCTTCTGCTTTTGCAATTCTTGCACCCTCAATCTTGAAAGGCATTGTTGCGACTCCTATGACAATTGCTCCCATTGATTTTGCCATCTCGGCTACAACCGGAGCAGAGCCTGTTCCTGTTCCTCCACCTTCACCTACACAGACAAATGCAAGATCTGTTCCATCAAGAGCAGCTTTAATATCATTTCTGGCTTCTTCAGCTGCTTTTCTTCCAATCTCCGCATATCCTCCTGCGCCTAAGCCTCTTGTCAATTCTTTTCCTATTAGGATTTTCTTATCTGCTTTGCCGACTGTTAGGTGTTTTGCATCTGTATTCAAGGATACAGTTAAAGCTCCCTGAACTCCCATCTCTGATAGTCTTGTAACAGTATTCTGGCCTGCACCACCGCAACCGAAAACTACAATCCTAGCTTTTTTAACTGAGAAACCGAATTCTTCTTCGGCGAGTTTAAAATAGTCTAGATTGGCTTTTGTTGCACCTGATGAGGTTTGAAATTTGAATCTTTCTTCTGGCCCACCCATTTCATCACTTTGTTGTGGCATCCTGTTTAGAGCACCTTGAAGTATTGAATTCATATACACCAAATCCTCCTATTTTTTTTAACCTATATTTCACCCTAGCGAAATACTTTTTATATTTCTATGTGAATATCTCTTACAGAAAGCGAGTTCCAGAGTTCCAAAAGTTAACTCAAGTTCCAAAAAGTAAAGTTTTAAGATAGGAAAGTTCCAATTTCCTATTAAAGTTCCAATTATTATTTTCTTTATACTATTTAAATTAATTACTATTCTTTATAACCTATTTTTCTATTCGAATTTCATATGGAGATACCTTTATTTCGAGTGGATTTCCTGTGGAGATTTGCCAATTATTAAGTATGTTCGTAAATGTTTTAAAGAATGGAACACTAGTATAATGAGGAGATAGCATGAAGAAAGTTTTAATTTTATTCATCATCTGCCTTTTTAGCTTTAGTTTAGCTTCAGCTGCAAATTATGAATCTTTCGTGAACGTAGTCGGAGTGGATAACCAAGGGAAAGGAATAATAGGTAATGTAACTGTCGAAATTCAGCCAGGCAAAGGAAGAATCCTGGTTGACACAAAGCCGCTTCAGGGAATATATACCCAAGACTCAGAGAGGATAGCTGTCAAAATCGCTTCTGAGATAACCGGATTTGATTTTTCCAACTATGATGTAATCTATAGCATAATAACAAGCAACGCTCATGTCATCGACGGTCCTTCTGCTGGCGGAGCTTTGGCACTTGCAACTATCGCTGCTGTGCAAGAAAAAGATATTAGCCATAGCTTCGCTATGACTGGAACAATTGAGGATGATGGCTCTATCGGCGAGGTTGGTGAGATTCTTGCGAAAGCAAAAGCAGCAACAGACCATGGAGTTACAGTATTTTTGATACCAAAAGGCCAATCCACCCAAAACCAGTATGTAAAAAAGGTGAAGACACCGGAGCCTGGCTGGTATATTGAAACGATTGAGCCTGTGAGTGTGAATATTGTAAAGTATGCGAGAGATAACTGGGGGATGGGTGTATATGAGGTGTCAAATATAAGAGAGGCTATGAATTATGCTTTCGGTGAAATCCCAACCGGGAGTAAAAAGAATTTAGAACCAATCAACAGCATAACTCTCCCTAAGTTTACTTCTCCTGTAGGCGATTACAATGATTTTTCTTTGATGGTGGAAGACGAACTGACGTCAGCAGAGAACAACTATAGGAAGGCATCGACTAAATTAAGCAATGCCATGCTCCCAGATGATACTGCACTTGCTCTAGCTGAACTTATGGATATGTCAAAGAGTTATATTGATAATGCGAAGGAGGTTGATGGTCGGGGATACTATTATTCTGTTGCAAATGAAGCTTTCAAATCCAGCATAACCAGCAATGTTGTTGAGGATCTAATCGATTACTATACTTCTTCTGAAAAGGAAAGCTACATAAAAGACCGAGTCGATAAAACTAACCAAGAGATAAACCAAACCCTGAAAGAAGTTGAGGATAAGTCTAACAAGATGATATGCAATCCTAACATGTTTGAATGGGCGGTTGCTGCCAGCCAAAGGATAACTTATGCGAAGAATAGGATGGAATCGATAGGAGATGAAGACTCAAGCCCAGTTGAGGTTTTTTATAAGGTCAATACTGCTGAGCAATGGATTGGCATATCAAGAGCATTCATGAAAAAGACAACTATTGTTTCTGCTGGGACAGATTGTCTAGGTAAATTCAAAGATATGGCTGAAGAAACTTTGAAAGAAGCGGAAAATCAGCTCCTGCTTGAAAAATCTATGGGATATCAGGGGTATGATGATGCAGAATGGTATCTGGAAGCGGCGAAAACTGAGTTTGAAAATGGATGGTATATAGCAAGCATTTATGACGCTACATCTGCAAAGACTAGAGCCAGAATAGGATCTGCTTACGAAAGCAAAAGCCTTGATGAGGTTTACTCGGAATTCAATAAGATGGAAGTTGTGCCTGAAGATTTATTGGGGACGATATTTCTTGAAAATTCCTATTACAGCATATACCACGCTGTCAGGGATAATTCTGAAAGCGATGCTCTTCTTGCAATCCA
Source organism: Candidatus Aenigmarchaeota archaeon CG_4_9_14_3_um_filter_37_18 (assembly GCA_002789635.1). Lineage (GTDB taxonomy): Archaea > Aenigmatarchaeota > Aenigmatarchaeia > CG10238-14 > CG10238-14 > CG10238-14. Next base: position 8,476 of record PFTQ01000046.1, read on the forward strand.
AACATTGGTTCTAAGTCAGGAGACAAATGATGTTTATCTGGAGATCAAAAATAACATGGGCGAGCCTTCGTTTGATTGGTCTTTTGACTGGAATTTAAAGCTAACCGAAAAAGACTATGGCATGATATTGATTGCGGTTCTTGCAACGCTTGTTATTTATGTGTTTGTCCTATCAGCTAAAGTCGGAAGACTGGAAAGGAGGCTGGGAATCGGAAGGAAAAAAAGAAAATTGAGATAAATTTGTTCTGTCATAATTCTTTCTATGGGAAAAGAAGAATTGAAAGCTCTTGTGATAAAGCTTCAGGGAGATGAGAAAGTTAGAAGTCTAGTCGAAAAAAGGATAGAAGAATTCAAAGAAAAGAATAAGGAAGGAAACAAGCCCTGGTTTAATGAATTGTCGTTTTGCTTGTTGACTGCAAACTCATCAGCAAGAAAAGGAATTGAGATCCAAGAATACTTGTCAAGGACAGATGGCTTTGGCCAGATGCCCCAGGATAAATTAAGCCAAGTGCTCGAGAGGATGGGCCACAGATTCTTTCAAAGGCGTGCAGAGTTTATAGTCGAAGCAAGGAAGCATAAAAAAATCAAAGATATTTTAAGCGAGTTTGGGGATGAGTTCGAATCCAGAGAATGGCTCGTTGAGAACATTAAAGGGATCGGATACAAAGAAGCCAGCCACTTCTTGAGGAATGTTGGCTACCATAATGTTGCTATACTTGACAGGCATATTCTTCGTGTTCTTCAAGAGCATGGCCTAATTGAAATCCCTAAAAGCCTTACGCCAAAAAAATACAAGGAAATCGAAAAGATTGTCCTTGAGATTTCAAATGAAATGAAGGTACTTCCAAGTGAAATAGACCTCTATTTGTGGTATAGCAGGACTGGGGAAGTGCTGAAGTAGATAGAATGTGTTCATTGCCGGCTGCATAAGAAGCTGGATGATCCCGATTGCAATAATAACTAGCTGGCCTTTTGAAAGAGTAAATGTCTCAACAAGAGGATTAGATGATGGTACATGGCTTCTTATGTTGCCTTATAATTCGGATGCTCCTGATGGAATGGCAATGTTAATATTATTTCGTTTTTTAGATTTAAGCCTTGAAGAACTAAGGGAATTCTTAGGAAAAGAATGGGTTGATTATTCAGATATTGGTGGTGTAAGAACATTCCAAAAATTATGTTCAACATCTATTTATCCGGATCGAAGAGGAGGTTATCATATTTTACGGGAAGGAGAACTTAAGCAGCGGCTACTACATACTCCACCAAGAGCAGTTTTAATAGCTTCAGAAAGATATGGAATGGTAAGTGCAATAGAAGGATATTTAACTGGGATTGGTTGTCAAACAGAAATAATTCCATATCCGGCTTATCTCGAATTGACAAAAAAAAATAAAACTTGATTTCTTTCATCAACCAATAGTAACGTATTGTACGTTCCAGTGGATAAATTGTTTTTAAGTCAAAACCCTAAAATAAATAGCATTCATTTGGAGGGGGTAAATTCCGTCCTTTCGGGTCTTTTTTGTTATTATGGCCTGTCTATAATTTACGAGGGGGTTGCAATAGCAGTCAAAGGAATAACTACTGTCAGGAACGAAGATAACAAGATTCTCAAGTTTGACAAGAACAAGATTACTGAAAGCATCTGGGAAGCAGTAGAATCTGTTGGGGGAGAAAACAAAGACCTCACAGAAAAGCTTACAGATCAGGTAGTCGATCTATTAGAACAAAACCTTAAGCCGAACCAAATCCCAACTACAGAAGACGTCCTGAACGCAACAGAAAAAATTCTCATAGAAAACGGCCATGCAAGAACAGCAAAAGCATTCATACTATTGCATCAAAAAAGAGTAGAGTTCAGGCGGGCAAAAAATATTCTTGGCGTTGAAGACGATTTAGGATTATCTCTTAATGCTTTAACTGTGATGAAAAATCGCTATCTAAAAAAAGATGAGAATGGAAAAGTTATTGAAACTCCCAGGCAAACATTAGAGCGTGTTGCAAAAACCATAGCTCAAGGCGACAAAAAATACGGAAAGCCAAACGAAGAAATTAAAAAAACAGAAAAAGAATTCCTCGAGATGATGATAAATCTTGAATTTCTTCCAAACTCGCCTACGCTTATGAATGCAGGGACACAAATGGGCCAGTTGTCTGCTTGTTTTGTTTTGCCTCTTCAGGATTCTGTTGAAAGCATATTCGAGACGCTGAAAGATACGGCGCTAGTCCAAAAATCTGGGGGGGGCACTGGGTTCAGCTTCTCAAACCTCAGGCCGAGGGGGGATGTTGTTCAAACAACAGGAGGGATAGCTGCCGGGCCATTGTTTTTTGTTAATGCATTTGACTCTGCACTCAGGGGAATAAAGCAAGGCATGAAAAGGTACAGCACAAATATGGGCATCCTAAGAGTGGACCATCCTGATATCTTTGACTTTATCATGGCAAAAGAAAAAGAAGGCGTCCTTAGCACGTTTAATCTTTCTGTAGGCATTACTGACAAATTTATGCGGGCTGTCGAAAACAATGGCGAATATGACCTGATCAACCCAAGGGATAATAAAATTTCAAAAAGACTGAAAGCCCGCGCTATATGGAATTTGATAATCACGATGGCCTGGAAGAACGGAGAGCCTGGAGTAATATTTATTGATAAACTGAATAAGTATAATCCTACACCGAATGTTGGGATTATTGAAGCTACTAACCCATGCGGCGAACAGCCTCTGCTTCCTTATGAATCCTGCAACCTAGGGTCGATCAACCTCTCAAAAATGCTGAAGGGTAAAAACGGGGATATGAAGATAGACTGGGATAAATTGAGAGAGACAATAAGAAAGGGTGTGCACTTTTTGGATAATGTTGTCGATTTGAATAAGTATCCTATTGAAGCAACTGAAAAAGTAACTAAATCCAATCGAAAGATCGGCTTAGGCATCATGGGATTTGCTGACATGATTATACAATTAGGGATACCATACAACTCAGAGGAAGGCGTGAAGGCAGCTGAGAAGGTTATGAAGTTTATAACAGATGAAGGAAGAAATATGAGCGAGGAGCTAGGCAAACAAAGAGGGTCATTCGAGAATTTCAAGGGAAGCGTCTGGGAGAAGAAAGGATACAAGCACATAAGAAATGCGACTGTGACAACAATAGCCCCGACAAGCAATATCAGCATAGTTGCCGGGTGTTCCTCTAGCATAGAGCCGCTGTTTGCAATATCTTATATCAGGAATGTAGCCAGCAGCTTAGGCCAAAATTTAATAGAAATCAACCCCCTATTCGAAAAAACAGCTATCCAAAAAGGATTTTATTCGGATGAACTAATGAAAGATGTTCTCTCCCATGGGTCTATTCAAATTATCAAAGAAATTCCAGATGATGTTAAAAAGGTGTTTGTTACTGCACATGATATCCCACCTGAATGGCACGTCAAGATGCAAGCTGCTTTCCAGAAGTATACGGACAACGCAGTTTCAAAGACAGTAAACTTTCCTCACCAAACTACTCCAGATGATATTGAATCAGTCTATAAGCTTGCTTATGATCTTGGATGCAAAGGCATAACCGTATACAGGGATGGAAGCAGGCAATTCCAGATTATAAAAAATTCTAATAAAGAAAAAGAAACCCACGACGCAGAAAAAAAACCATTAGTTGTGGAGTCGGGTTATGCTGGCGGGTGTGATACTTGCGGTATATGAGGTGTTTTTATGGCTATAAAAGAATTGAAAAAAATTAAAAAAAGAGACGGAAGGATTGTCCCTTTTGATAGGGAAAAGATCGAGAATGCAATATGGAAGGCTGCGCAGACATTAGGCGGCAAAGACAAGAAAATGTCTGAAGAATTATCATACAAGGTTGTGGAAGTTGTTAAAAATGAAGTTCCTGCTGGTGAGACGCCAACAGTCGAACAAGTCCAAGACTGTGTGGAAAAAGTTCTTATAGAAGGGGGTCATGCAAGAACTGCTAAGTGCTATATTCTATACCGCCAGAAAAGGGCAGAAATTAGAAAGACTAAATCTTTGTTGGGGATAGAAGATGATCTTAAGCTATCGTTGAATGCTATAACCGTCCTTCAGAAGAGATACTTGATGAGAGATGAAAATGGCAGGGTAATAGAAACTCCTAAACAGATGTTTGAGCGTGTAGCAAAAGCTATAGCATCTGCTGAGAGCAAATTCAAAACACCTCCAAAAGAAAGAAAGGAATTAGAAGATGAATTCTTCAAAATGATGAGCAACTTTGAATTTTTGCCAAACTCACCTACACTCATGAATGCGGGAACTGGAACTAATCTTTCTTTATCAGCATGTTTTGTCTTGCCAGTAGAAGATTCGATTGAAGGGATATTTGAATCTGTCAAGAATATGGCAATAATCCAACAGAGTGGCGGTGGAACTGGATTCAATTTCAGTCCCTTAAGGCCCGCAGGAGATATTGTAAAGAAAGCTAGTGGTGTTGCTTCTGGACCAATATCGTTTATGAAAGTATTCAATATGGCCACAGAGATAATAAAACAGGGTGGAAAGAGACGGGGAGCGTCTATGTCCATTTTAAGAGTAGATCATCCTGATATTTTAGATTTTATAGTATGCAAGGAAACAGAAGGGGCTTTAAACAACTTCAATATTTCCGTTGCTTTGACTGATAAGTTCATGAATGCCGTAGAAAAGAATATAGATTTCGAGTTAGTCAACCCAAGATATGGAAAGCCTGTTAAGAGAATAATGGCAAGGGCAATCTGGAACTTGATAATTACAATGGCCTGGAAGAACGGAGAGCCTGGAGTAATATTCATTGACAGGATTAACAAAGCAAACCCAACGCCTGAGCTCGGTGTTATTGAAGCGACCAACCCATGCGGCGAACAGCCTCTGCTTCCTTATGAATCCTGCAACCTAGGGTCGATCAACCTTGGCAAGATGATAAAAGACGAAAAGGTAGACTGGAATAAATTAGGATATACAGTAAGGCTAGCAATAAGGTTTCTAGATAATGTTATTGAAATGAACAAATTCCCGCTTAAAGAGCTTGATGTTATGAATGGAAAAACAAGAAAGATAGGACTAGGCATCATGGGATTTGCTGACATGCTCATACAGCTGGGAATACCATACAACTCAGAGGAAGGCGTGAAGACAGCTGAGAAAGTTATGAAGTTTATAACAGATGAAGGAAGAAAGATGAGCGAAGAGCTAGGCAAACAAAGAGGGTCATTCGAGAATTTCAAAGGAAGCGTCTGGGAGAAGAAAGGCTACAAGCACATGAGGAATGCGACCGTGACAACAATAGCACCGACAGGAACTATAGGTGTGATTGCTGGATGCTCCCAAGGATGCGAGCCTCTGTTTGCGATATCTTATATAAGGAATGTTCAGGAGACTATCGGATCTAATTTAGTTTATGTCGACCCTATATTTGAAGCGAAAGCTATTATGGATGGAATATATGACGATGAATTGATGAAGAATATTTCAATGGAGTCGTCTATTCAAAGCATAAAAAAAATACCAGAAAATATCAAGAAGGTGTTTGTCACTGCCCATGATATCTCCCCTGAATGGCATGTCAAGATGCAGGCCGCTTTTCAGAAGTATACAGACAACGCAGTGTCAAAGACAGTAAACTTCCCGAACCATGCAACGCCGCAAGACATAGAGGGGGCTTATTGGCTTGCATATAAGTTGGGATGCAAAGGACTAACTGTTTATAGGGACGGGAGCAGGCAGTATCAGATATTAACAACCAAATCCTCAAAAAAAGATATTGTTAGCATCTTGGCCAGTAGCAGCGGTGGATGTACTACTTGTGAAATTTAGAATTATTTCTTGATTGCAAAATTATTTTATTCGGTAAATTCATTCTATTGTAATAAGTGGTGCTAATGGTAGTTATGGAAATAATCACTTTCCTTGTATCTATGATTGTGCTCAGCAAGTCCACTCATATAATGATTAAAAATTCGGTGAAAATAACTAAGCTTACTAGATTCGGCGAACTTGCTGTTGGCTTTCTTGTCCTTTCATTGATCACAACAATACCAGAGATGCTAATATCAGTAATTGCAATAAGGGGGGGTGATGTAGGAATATCTATAGGAAGCCTTCTCGGATCTCTCATAGCCAATATATGCCTTATTTTAGGGGTCATAGCACTTAATAAGCCTTTGGATTTAGCGGAGAAAACCTTAAGGAATCTTCTAAACATCTTGCCTGTTATAATATTGATAATCTTTATCTTTGCTGTATTTCCGAACCCTAGCAAGATCCTCGGCTATTTCCTGATTTTATTGTATGGTGCCTTTATCTATTACACAATCAAAGAAAAGACCGGCGTTCACATATTAAAAAAAGAAGGGGGAGATTTCCACAAAAGAATTTTTAAGCCAAAAGAAATTTCCAAAAGCTTCGCCTTGCTTATCATTGGATTCCTTGGTATTCTGTTAAGCTGTAATTTTCTCATCAAGTCTAGTGCAAGCATTGCGGTAATTTTGGGTATACCAGAAATTGTTATAGGTTCTGTAATCATCGCGTTGGGAGCTTCTCTGCCAGAATTTACCACATCATGGGAAGCAACGAAAGAAGGCCACAAAAATCTTGCTGTAGGAAATATTATTGGGGAATCATGGGCTTATGTAACTCTTATATTGGGCTTGGTGATCGTCCTATCCCCGGTAAATATCAACATGAGCGGATTTTCTGAGCTATATTTCTTTGTGTTCCTGTCAATACTTTTGCTCTGGGCATTTCTTGGAAGCTGGGGAAGAAGAAGATTGGACAGGCTGGAGGGGATGATACTGATCGGGTTGTATTTGTTGTTTGTGATAAGAAGCTTTCTTTAGGGGATTAAATTGAAAGTATGATCAAAAATTTGCCTCAGATTATAACAGTGTTATATTATTTATACTAAACCAGCTATATATTTTATATGATATACCTCAACAACTCAACAACCACAAAAGTGGATGAACGATTAGTAAAAATCATAGAGAAGTACAGCACTCAGGAATATGGAGTAGCAACATCTGATTATTCATCGGGATTTGAGATGAAATCCAAAGAAGCAGTTGAATCAGCTAAAAAAATAATTGCAGAAAAGATAAGCGGCCAACCAGGGGAAATATTTTTCACGTCCGGTCAAAGCGAAAGCAACACGCAAGTCTTAAGGGGATTAGGTAAAGGCCACATAATAACAACAAAAATAGAGCACTCATCTATCCTTGAAGCCTGCAAAGCATTAGAAAAAGACGGCTACTCTGTCACATATTTGGATGTCGATGAGGAAGGAAAAATAATCTTAGACCAGCTCAAAAAATCTTTAAGAAAAGATACATTTCTAGTTACAATCCAGCATGCAAACCAAGAAGTAGGGACAATCCAGGAAATAGAAAAGATAGGAAAAATCTGTAGGGAAAGCAGGGTTCTGTTTCATGTAGATGCTTCGCAGTCATTCCTGAAAGAGCAGATTAACGTGGAAAAAATGAATATTGACCTGTTGACAATCGCTGCTCATCTCATTCATGGGCCAAAAGGCGTTGGCGCATTATATGCAAGAAGAGGCATCCTGCTGAAGCCGCTAATATATGGCTCAAGAGTTCTAGACATTCCAGGGATAGCAGGCTTTGGAGAAGCTGCCAGGCTATGGAAGGAAGAAGATAATGAAAAAATGAGGAAGCAAACCAAAAGGCTGCTCAGGGAAATAGGAAAAATACCAAAAACAATCATTTTCACTCCGGCTGATTCATTGCCTAACATCCTTTCTGTCGGATTCAAGTTCATTGAAGGCGAAGCGATTGTGCTTTATCTTGACTCTGAAGGCATTGTCTTAAGTACAGGAAGCGCATGTTCAGGCAAAGGCCTTAAGCCGAGCCATGTTCTAGAAGCGATGGGCTTTGGCGAGGAGGACAGCCACGGATCAATCAGGATTAGCTTAAGCAGATATACAACAGACGAGGAAATAGATATAGCCATAGAAAAACTAAAAGAGGTTGTTGGAAAATTAAGGGAGATGAGTCCGATTAAAGGCTGATAATATGGAATATCCTAGCGTTGTTGTCGGGGCGTTGATAGCAAATAAGGAGGGAAAAGTTCTGCTCTGCAAGTCATACAAGTGGAGCAATCTCTGGGTGGTCCCTGGAGGGCATATAGAATATGGGGAAACAATAGAAAAAGCTGTCAAGCGGGAAGCCAAAGAAGAAGTTGGCTTGGATATTAGCTTTGAGAAAGTTTTGTTTGTTCAAGAGCTGATAGAGCCTAAAGAATACATCAGAAAAAAACACTTTATCTCATTGCAGTGTGTCTGCGCTGCTGAAGATGATAAAGTCAAGATAGACAATGATGAGATGCAGGAATATAAATGGTTCAAGCCGGAAGATGCCTTGAAAGCGGAGACAGACCCTTATACTCATGAATTCATCAAAAAATATTTGGAGGGGAGTTGAATGTCAATCTACACGGAAAAAGTTATAGAGCATTTCAAGAACCCAAGAAACCAAGGCAAGCTTAAGGATTATGATGCAGTTGGAGAAAAGGGAAACCCTGTCTGTGGAGATGTCATGTACATTTACATCAAGGTCAAAGATGATATAATCGTGGATATAGGGTGGGAAACAATGGGCTGCGCTGCTGCTATTGCAACTACATCCATGCTCTCAGAGCTCGCAAAAGGCAAGACTCTTGATGAGGCTTTAAAGTTAACAAGAGAGGATGTCGCAGATGGGTTGGGAGGATTGCCGCCAGTCAAGATGCACTGCTCAAACCTCGCAGCAGATGCTTTGCATGAAGCCATTCTGAAATACAGGGAAAAACATAAGAAAAAGAAATCCAAATAAATTCAAGGTGATTTTAGAATGACTGTTAAAATTAAGCATGATCAGAAAGGGTGCATAGGCTGCGGCGCTTGCGCATCTGTTTGCCCTGATAACTGGGTGATGACAGAAGTTAAAGGACAAACAAAGTCGAAGCCGAAAAAAACAGAATTGAAGGATGTTGGATGCAACCAGGAAGCTGCTGATGCCTGCCCTGTTAGCTGTATTAAGGTTTTTGAAGGATAAGTTTTATTCACAGAATCTCCGAATGAAGTCCAGAAATTAGAATGGGCGTGAGAGCAATAAGCTCCCA
>PFTQ01000061.1 GCA_002789635.1 Candidatus Aenigmarchaeota archaeon CG_4_9_14_3_um_filter_37_18
CAAAAACATTTTTGGGAAACGACGATGGAGGAGTTTCATATTTTCGAGAATTGTTTCTTTGACTTGTTTTTCCATTGAATAGAAGACAAATTTTCCATTGTCAGAATACGCACCACCGACGTTTATTGCTTTCTTTGAGCCATTTTTGTAGACGATAGGTGTTTCTCCAATGAATGACCAGCATCGTCGTGCATCCGCATCGATATTGAAATGAGCTTGGTCGTAGGTGACGGTGCTTATGTCAGAATCCAAAAGTGAACGTTTTTTTTAAACTCATTCTTGAATTCGTCAACGGCTGCTTGGTTTCTACTCTTGTTGCGTGGACGAGGTACTTGCATAGAGCAGCCAATCTTTTTGAGCAATCCACGGCAATGTCGTGGGGTGTATTCTTGCTTGAATTCTTGTTGAATGAATCCTCTGACATCTTTCGTGATGAATCCTCGACGATAACCATCATCGAGCAGTACGCCATCGTTGAGTGCTGATCCTAGCATGCTGAATTGTTCTTCTGTGAGTCCTGCCTTCCTTCCACGGCCTTCTTTATCTTGCAACCCAATAAATCCTTCTTGTTCAAAGCGTTTTTTCCAAAACGCTACAATGCCGTTGCTGATGCTCAACATCTTAGCAACTTCTCGCTGCGTATATCTTTGGCGAAGATGCCAGAGAATCTGCAATCGCTCACGAACTTTCACATTCCTCTCTGCTTTGAATTTCTTCTCAAAAACACTTGTCTTGACATCAAGAATCATTATTTGACACCTCACACACAGCAATAGAACTTCCACTATATAAACTTTGCTCAATTATTTAATTCCTACACTATAAAAGCCGAAAAACTAGAATTGAAGACCAGAAAAAAACCAAGCCCCCCCAACCTATTAGTCTATTGCCAATCCGCCGGTAATTTTGTTAATTATAAAAGCCGCAAAACCAACTATAATTGTGAAAGAATTCAAAACCAAAAGCGGAGAAAAATGAAAACAGGCGAACAAATAAAAAAACTGAAGCCAATGCCAGAATCAAAACCGTGCCCATGCTGCCAATCAGATTTGACAATAAAGCACGGAAAAAGAAAAATCAAGCGCACTATTGTGCAGGTATACAAGTGCATGTCATGCGGCAAGTTCTTTTCTGACAGGAAACTGAAGCACAAAAGCTACGACGCAAAAACAATCCTTCGCGCTATCACCCAATACAATAAAGGGTTCACTCTTGAGCAGGCGTCAAAGGAAATGTCAAAGCGCTTCCATCAACAAATCCCATTGTCCACGCTCCGCTCCTGGATAAAAGAATATTCAAGCATATGCACCTTCAGAAAATTAAGGGATAAGGCAATCAAGCTCTATCCAGACAGGGATATGATATTCTCCCACAGCCTTCAGCACAATCAGGTATATGAATTCCAGCTGCATAAAGCCAAGCTTGAGCTGCAGGCAAAAGAGCTGCCGGAGCAGAAGTTCTCTTTATTGAAAAAATATTTGGAAGAGGTCTCCACTCAGTCATTTCCCCATCATATATTCCAGCCCAAGCAGGATGCGGAAGAGCTGTCAAGATCATCGCAGATGAAATTTCATACGCTCGATTTTGTCAAGTCAGAAAAACAGAGCCTAGCAAGTGAATTAGCATCTTTGGGGCTGCATCTGGCAGGGACAAACAAAGAAAGGCATGAAGCCGTCCAAAACTTTATGATAGCCAATGACAGCGCGACAGTATCATGCGAAGTCCCTGTATACCTGACAAATGATGACATCAGTTATTTCAAAGGCAAAGGCTTTCTAGTCGATTTCGAAAACTGCAAAACACCTATAACCGGGCATATAGATATACTTCAGATTCGCAATGGCTCTATTCATATCTTAGACTACAAGCCAGGCGCAAGAAAAGTGAATGCTGCAAGCCAGCTGACAATGTATGCCTTGGCTCTGGCAAGCAGAACAAAACTAGCAGTCAAGGACTTCAGGTGCGCATGGTTCGATGACAGGAATTACTACGAATTCTTTCCTTTGCATGCCGTCTACAAGCTGAGAAAAGCAGAAAAACTTCCGTAACATATACGGCTCCCGAAATTTCAGAAGAGATTGATTTCGGGTTAAAATATACCATGAAAAAAATACCGGCATTTATTTCCAAGTTATCCATAAACCTTAACAATCTTAGCCTTAACAATACTCATCCCACCGGTAGTCTCAGACAGAATATTGCCGCAAACTAAGCATGCTACAGGCCTTGACGCTTTGTTGAAGATGGTCTGCTCATTCTTGCACTTGGGGCAAACTACTTCCAAAAACTTGCTGGTCGGTTGTTTTGTTATCATAAATACACCTACTTTTTGACAAGCTTAAACTTCTTGTTTCTGAAGCCCTGACCCTTAGTATGCTTTTTACCGCATTCTGAGCATTTATACCTCAAATCAGTCTTCTTCACGGTTTTTTCGTGGTCGGGCTTGGGTCTCGGGAAGCTTGTGTACCCCTTCAATTTCCTCAAGTATCTCCTCTGGCCCTGAGCCATTTTCCTTCTTTGCTTTTTCTTGGCTGCGTCTATAGTATGCTCAGTGTGCTTCCTGCAAATAGGGCAGAACCCTCTTTGATTTTTTGGAAAATCCATTTTATTCCACCTTTTTTGCGTTCTCTGACTTGATCATTAATTCAGCATTCTCCACCGGGATTTCTCCCTCTCCCTCTGCTTTGAATGGGCCGTATTTTTTAAGGTCCGAGCCGATAAACTCAGGTATATCTTGTGTGAATTTAAGCTTTTCTAATTTTGCTTCTTCTTTAGTTTTTTTAGTAAATATATTTAAAGTCTTTTCCCTTTGGAACTTTAGCAGTTCCACAAGCTGCCTGAAGAACTTTTCCTCGACTTTTGTCAGGTTCTGGATAGGGATGCCTGTTCTAGAGGCGAAGACGGCCTGCTGCAATATCTTGGTCTCCCTCCTGTTGTAAATGTCCTCGAGGAGCTTTTGCAAATTCTCTGCTTCTATTTCACTGGACCTGTCTTTCTTCTTCCCAAGCCTCATTTTTTGTTCCAGATACTTTTCGGCTTTGTCATAAAAATCATCTGTGATTTTTGTCAGCCTGACTTCAGCCAACTCTTCCCTTTGGACTTTCCGGATGTACTCGTAGGTTATAGCTTCTTTCTGTTCTTCGGGCATATATTAGAAATGGGAATGAAAGTTGAAATAAGTGATTAATTTTATTAGAAGGAATATTCAAATAATCTTCAGTGAAAAAAATGGATATAGCTACCATTATTATAATTTTGGTCATAATCCTTCTGGCTTTGGTAATTGTTTCCAGCAAGTGAGATAAATGAGAAATGGATTTTCAAGATTATTCGAATTTAAAATTCTACTGCTAATTCTGGATATAATAGGATCTGGTTTTCTATTTTTGACGATATTCCTTGGGTTTAGTATAGAAGATAATTTAACAGACTTTCAGAGGGGCTTAATTACAGGTGCAATCTCCCTCTATACATTTTTTGTAACTCTAAATTTGTTGAATAAAAAAATGAATCGAAGAAGAGGTGAAATTTGATGAATCAAAGGGCAATATTAGAAATAATATCAGTAATAATTGGAATTCTTGTTATCCTGAAATTAATAGGGGTTTTTTAGTTGTTAATTTTTATGGAATTATGAATGGCTATCAATGTTTTTGGCCGTTTCGAACAGATAACAATATAAGAAATCTTAATAAAATCTATTCATGGAGCTGAATCTTTTAACTACAATAATAATAGCAGTTTTACTCATCATACTGATGGCAATTCTAATTATGCCAAAAAGACGATGATTTAATGAAAAGAGATCCAATAATTTGGGTTACAAGTCTAATTCTTACTGCAATATTGGGTTGGATAATAAAATGGTTGTTGGATAGTTTGTTAAAGACATGCGAACCAAATATGGGATGCGCATATGGATCGGTCTTGCTTGGACTCGCTATAGGTGTGTGTATGACAATTATATTGATAAATCCTCTTGTCTATAATAGATATAAAAGGAGCCGTGAGGAAGTATGGCAGACCCAATTGTGGTTATAATCTTGCTGATAATAGCAATTATACTTGCACTTATTCTGAGGTCAAGAATTTAAAAGGAGTCGATCATTTCTTCTTCATCTTTCTGAACACATAATTAACAGGGTTCTTTAAGCCTTCACACCGATCATCTTTAGTCTCGCCTAGTACGCTTTTGTAGTAATTGTCATTGTCGCAGTTTGGCGGAAGCAGATTTCTAGGCTGCCTCTTATGCCATCTTAATTGAGTCGTGATATAGTTCTTTGGCAGAGGCCTGGGATTTCTCTGGTTCCATTCTTCCATTTCCTTTTCGATCTTTTCCCATGGCCACCCCATGTTTTGGAGGAATGTTGCCAGCACAAACACAGACCTTTTTCTTCCGTCTGGAATGCCTTGAAGGATTTTGAGAATGCACGGGGGGAAGTATTTTTCAGGCACTTCTTTCAGTTGCCTCCTCGGGCCTTTGTACTCTTCCTTTTCTTCTTGCCTGCCATACTTTTTACTCCAATCCAATGCCTCAACCAACAGCCCGCCAGCTTCTGCCAGCTTTATCTCACCTGATAGAAATTTTTTTTCTACTTTTATTTTCCAAGAGCTTGCGTCTTCTTTCTGGAACTTATCTAACTGGGATAATAGAATAGGCAAACTGACAAGCAGGGATTTTTCATGCAGGCTATAAGGAAGGCGGAACATATGCCTAGAAGAGGCAACCATGCTGTCGATCTCAACCAACTTTAATGGGTTAATACCTTCCTCATCTATGCAATCATCTATATTCTTTCCAACCCTTTCTGCAAGCTTAAGCGGGTTATCCAATTCAAGAAATCTTTCTCTAAGCGTGTCTTTAACATAATCCTTCAGGTATTCAATCACAGCTTTTGGAGCTTCAGGGTACATCTTCTCTATTTTTTTATCGTCTATCCTCTTTGGGAAAAATTCGAATGGTATTCCTATGTGAAAGCCTTTGCCGCCAGTGCTTTTAATAGAATAATTTTTTATTCCATGGTCTTCAAGAGCTTCGCAGAGTGTTTTAACAGTTATTTTTGAAAGCTGAAAATCCGGGCAGTCTGGATCTATTATTAGGTCCCAACCCACTCTTAGGCTGTCGAGCTGCTGAGGAGCCATCCCAGTTTCCAAAGACATAGGATTAGACCATCTCTCGACTGAGCCATGAAAACTGACCACTCCTTTCTTGACCATCTCTACGATATCATCTGGGTAGGCAAGGATGTTAGGCCTTTTGTCAAAGCTGCCATTTTCGTAGACTCCTACTACTTCCCGTTTTTTTGATTCTTCTAGCAATGCATCCTGCACATCTTTTTTTGAGTAGTACCTCAACACTTTCGAGAAGTTGTTCATGAATTAATATTGGGAATGAAGGAATAAATTGGTTAGATGCTCAAATAGAATCCTTTTATATATCATTACTAAATAGAATTATATCTAGGTGTTGAAGTTGACAAAAAAGGGCAATATTGATAGATTGACAAAAAAAATAATTCCAATACTTAGGCAGCACGGTGTAGTCAAAGCTGGGGTTTTTGGCTCAATTGTCAGGGGCGAAGCTACAAAAAAAAGTGATATAGACATTTTGATTCAATTTAAAGGAAGAAAGAGCCTATTGGACCTTATAGGCTTGGAATTAGAGCTAGAAAAATCATTAAGAAGGGACGTAGATCTTTTGACTTATAATTCTATTCATCCGTTATTGAGGGACAGGATCTTGAACGAAGAGGTAAGGATCATATGAAGAAAGATTCTGAAATTTTTATTAGGCATATTCTTGAGAATATAGAGAAAATAGAAAAACATACAAAAGAAGTCGAGAAAAAGAAATTTTTCGAAAAAGAAGAAATTCAAGATCTGGTGATAAGAAAATTAGAGATTATTGGCGAGGCAAGCAAAAACCTGCCAAAAGAATTTAGAAATCACCACAAAGAAGTCGAATGGAATAAAATAGGGGGGTTAAGAGACAAATTAATTCATCACTATTTTGGCGTTGATCTGGATCTAATATTTGATATTGTGAAAAAAGATTTGCCAGAGCTTAAAAAGAAAGTTAAAGATATCTTAAAAGAAATAGAAGAGAGTAAAAAAACCTGAATTTTTTCCCATGGGCTTGATTAGACATTTTCTTGCTTTAAAAAAAACTTTGGAATATTAAAGCCAAAAACTCTTGCCTAATGGAGATCAAATCCGTAATTCAGGAAACCTTTAAATTCTTAAACTACAAACCCTAATAAATCATAATCAGGTGAATTAATGGGAAATGTAAGGACAACTCATATCAAGCAGCTTTCAGAAAAGCTCATAGAAGCTTATCCTGATAAATTCTCAATTGAATTTGGCAAGAACAAACAATCGCTTGACGGATTAATGTGCTTTGACTCTAAGATAACGAGAAACAAGGTTGCTGGATACATTTCACATAATTTGGGAAAAATACAAAAATTAAAAACCTTAAAGATATCATACCAAAACCCTAATCTAGATAAAAGAAAAAAAAGAAGAAGGTATTAGCCAAACTCATAAGTCACGCTTACTTGAATCATTCCTAGGCTGATTTCTGTTGTTGATTCAATTGATCCACCGGACGACATTAAGTCATAATTCCTGTAGACAGGCTGATAGTAGCGTTCTATTTCTAGTAATCGTCTCCTTCATTGTCCATATCTGGGTCTTCATCGTTTGTTTCTTCTTCATCATCTTCCCAACTTTTTGGCATTTTTAACACCCCCCAACTAAACTGATTGAAAGTTTCGCTGGGATATAAACTTGATTCAATGAGAATATGATTTCGTTCTTCTTCCATATTGACCTTCTCAATTTCTGAATTTGAATGAATGAGTATTTATTCTTTCATGAGGCCTTGAATAAAGATTGTGAATTAAATCAATTTTCAAATCAACTTATAAACTTTCTTTTCCTAATAACTTTGGGCCACGATGAAGAGACCATCCCAGAATGACCGAAAGGTATGAATGTCGAGGTAGCTCATGAGCGGCCCGATTAATGATTAAAAAAATTTCTTAGGAAACCACCTAGGAACACGTTTCATATATTCAATATAATCTTTTCCAAATCTTCTCTTAAGTAAAGGCTCCTCTCGGCAAACAACATAAAAATGAATTAATGAAATAGATAATATAAAATATACAAGCAAAAGAAATTGGCCGAAAATAAAAAACTCCCCGAAGAAGATAGACATATAACCCAGATATATTGGATTTCTAGTAAATTTGTATAAGCCTTTGATAACTAATTTTTTAGGCGGCTCGATAGGAGCTGGCGTGCCTTTTCCGATCTTAATAAATAAACCGGAACAATAAAGGAAGACAGCTGTTCCAATAAAAATCAGAAACAAACCAACTATCGTAAAAAACAAGTTGCTGAAAACTGGCAGATTTATCCTGGCATTAAGATAAATGAGTAAGAAAGGTATTATTAACATAAAAAAAGAGCCAACTAATATTGCAAGCAGAATAGAATTAATTTTCATGTCAATCAACAATATACTTAACCTTCCCGCTTTCTCTGATGATCATTTAAATCATGATAATATTTTTCATTTCTTTTTTTGGGACAAGAAGTATTTTACCATCTTTTCTTTTAATTAATTCACTTTCTTTTGATAATCTATGTAATTTTCTAGGGTTTCTTTCTAACTCTAAAAGAACATATCTTATATCTTCTAAACCATCAATAACATCGCTTTTTTTTAAGGTTTCCATTTTTTATCACTTTTAAATTTCTCAATATATATTTCCCAGTTAGATTTTATATCCTTAATGCCATAGTCAATAGCATGCTTCAAATCCTTAAAAAAACCCAAATTTTCTTTAATTTTATCCCCTTTTAAATTGTAAATATCCCTATGAGAGATCTCGTGCGAGTAATTATAGCGGATAACTGGTTTCCATTCTTTTTTCAATAGTCTCTTTGTTTTAACTTCAAGTTGTATCACATAATTTATTGGCTGGCCTTTTTCAGTATAAATTTCTGTTCTGAATCTAGAAATAGGGTCTCCATTTTCATCTGTTTCCAGAACCCTAATAATCCTCTTTCCATGTTCACTTTTGGTTTTCATAATAAACCACATTAATCAACAATATACTTAACCTTTCCGCTTTCACCTTTGCCAGTGCATTCAAGAAGATCCTCGATTATTTCAACATACTTTTCCTTCGGGGCTTGCTGCCCCCCGAGGCCAAGAATATAGTCGTTTATAACCCGCTTATAGCCGTACATCAGCGATCGAATATCATGATAAAGAATGCCGCCATAACCCGGAGCAAGATTCTGGTCGCACACACCTATTCCCACAACATCATTCAACGCATCTTCCAGCTCCTTGAATGGAAATGGCCTATAGACAATTATCTTAACTAATCCAGCCTTTATCCCTTTCTTCCTCGCTTCAACTACAGCTGCTTTTGCAGTAGATGTCATCGCTCCAACCGAGACTAAGGCAATAACAGCGTCATCCATCATAAACCTTTCAATAACATCATACTTCCTTCCGAATTTCTTTTCCCATTCTTTGAATGTTTTTTTGATGACTTCTCTTGCATTCTCCATTGCTGCCTGCTGCTGCAGGCGGAATTCCATATAGCCTTCCATCACTGGCACCCCCAGATTCATTGGCTTCTTTGGGTCGAGATATGTCAGCGGCTTATATTTTGGCAGAAATTTATCGACTTGTTTTTGATTAGGGGCTTCGACTGGCTCTTTTGTATAGCTTAGAATAAACCCATCCAGATTAACAATGCATGGAAGCAGTACCTTATGGTTCTCTGAAATCTTGAAAGCTTGCAGTGTTAAGTCAATAACTTCTTGATTGTTCTCTGTAAAGAATATCATCCATCCCGAATCCCGCTGATCTAAAATATCATTGTGGTCAGACCAGAGTGTGATTGGGGCAGACAATCCGCGGGAAACATTTATCATAACAACAGGCAGCCTCATTCCAGATGCTATATACAGGATTTCATGCATGAGCAACAATCCTTGAGATGATGTTGCGGTGAATGTTCTGACGCCAGTCGCCTCGGAAGCTACAGCAGCAGACATAACCGAGTGTTCAGACTCAACATCGAGAAAATCCCCTTTAAACAAGCCATCAGCTTTCCATTGGGCTAATGTTTCGATTAGTTCTGTCTGCGGGGTGACTGGGAAATTAGGAAAAACTTTCACATCTGCCAACCGAGCTGCCCATGCGCCTGCTTCATTCCCATCCATTAATTTTTTCATTTCTTCACCTTCTTGTAAACCCAAAATATTAAACATGAAATTAAATACCAGAATAAGATGTCAATAATTAAAAATTCATATCTTAAATTAACAAATCCCCTACCAGAAAAACCCCCACTTCCCTCTGCATAAAATCCCATTGGTAAACCTATTAAAATTTCCGTACAAAAAGCGTCTGGATACATTGGACACATATCTTTAGTAATTGGATGAAAGACTGGTAAAGAGCTCATGATAGTAAATATTACAAGTAGTATTATTTTTCCTAAAGTCGGTTTTAAAAATTTCTTTAAATCAAATTTCTTCTTCATCCTATTCCAACCCCGCGCATTCTTCGCTCATATGCTCTTGCAATGAACACCAATCCCCAGAGCATTCCTGCACAACTTCATAATGCGTGCAGAATATCTTCCCTATGAATTCAAGAAATTTAGCTTTGATCTTAACGCCAATCAAGCTTTTCTTCGGTATATCCTTGATAATGACATTAGGCTGATACAAGCCGGCTATCGAATCCTTCTCCTCTTTTGAAAGGTCATAAGCCCCTTCCTTCTCCATATCATCCAACACTTTCCTGAATTCAGCCTTATCCAAACATTCAGTTCCAACCTGGTTGCAGGTTATGATTAACCCGTTTTCATTTATCCCGACAGTGTAATCGTCGTATTTCTTCTCCAGTTCTTTGCTGCTCAGTTTCACAAAATTCCCGCTGATCTTCAATGGATCCAAATCAATCGGATAATGCAGCTGAACAGTATCTGGCAATACCCTCGCATCAGCAATGCCAAAAGACAGCAAAACCAATCCAATTATCATCCACTTAATCATGTACATCCCTCACTTTTTTTATGCATTTGACCGGGCAAACATTTGCGCAGACCAAACAACCCTTGCATATAGTATAATCAACATGCGGATAATCATTCTTGTCAAGGTTTATTGCGGCTTCCGGGCATGATATCCAACATTGCCTGCATTTAATGCATTTGTTCCTGTTGATAATAGGCTTGAAGACTCTCCAGTTGCCTACATTCCTCTTTACACTATTGCCTTTTGCTTCTATGTACGGAATACCTTTCTTCCCTAGATATTCTATCTTCTCTATACCCACGGGTTTCTTCTTGATCATATGAACCTACCATATCCTATTTTTGCGGCCTGTTTGTTTGCCTGTATGACTTTTTCAGGGTATTTTTCAAGCTTTTCTTCTATGGCTTTCTCGAGGTTCTCGAGTGTTATTTTGTCTTTCAGCCTCTTCACTAACAAGCCAAGCATGACTGTATTTGGAATCGGTTTTCCTATGGTTTCCAGGGCTATTGAGGTTGCGTCAACGCAGATGAAATTCTTACTGTTCTTTAGCTTTAATTTATCTCGACGAGACGTGTTAATCAATACTAGAGTATGTTCTGTCGAGCCATTGAGCATGTGCTTAAAGTCAAGCGAGTCATCCAATACTATAATAATGTCTGGCCTGGTTACATAGCCTCTTTCGAGAATGGGTTCCTTGTCTATCCTGACGAAACTGACTAATGGCGCCCCTCTTCTTTCAGCCCCATACAAGCTAAAGTCCTGAGTTTTAAATCCCGAGAGAAATGCTGCTTTTCCAAATATCTCCGCGCAAGATTTTACCCCTGCTCCACCCCTGCCATGCACCCTGATTTCAAGCATCTACTCACTGTTATTATTTGGATTGAATTAATATTAAGTTTATCCAAGGCACAACTCGGCATAATTTCTATCAGCCCGAATTTATTTAACATAAATAAGATATTCCGATAATACATATATTATTCGATAGATAAAATTTTAAATATACTGTAACAATATATTAACTATAAGTAACATTTTGTAATGGGTGTAAAAATGGGTGTAGTAAGAATAGATGATAAATTAATAAAAGATGTCCAAGAATGGCTGAATGAGAATGGCAATAAATATAAGCACCCAACCCTCTCATCATTTGTTAATAATGCAGTTTATGAAAAATTAAAAGAGGCTAAATCAAAAAAATAGGTGTTAAAATGAAAAAGAAATTTAAAATAATGTCTTTATTCGCAGGCTACGGGGGGATGGATTTAGGCTTTATTATGGCTGAACATCCGGAATCAGCATACGAGATAGTATGGGCTAATGATTTTGATAAAACTGCCTGCGAAACGTATCGGAAAAATTTTAAGCATGATATAGTCTGCGGGGATATCTGGGATATTGATTTAGATAAAACCCCAAACTGCGATGTAATAGTCGGCGGTTTTCCATGCCAGGATTTCTCAATTTTAAGAGGCGACAATCGAGATGGTTTTAAGTCAAAAAGAGGGCTTTTATATACTCGATTTGTTGAAGCAGTTTCAAAAAAATCGCCTTTATTTTTTGTGGCTGAAAATGTCAAGGGGCTTTTAACAACTCATAATGGCTGGGCGATAAAGAAAATAAAAGAAGATTTTGAGAAAGTTGATCATGCCAGCTATGATGTAAAATATAAATTAATTAACTTTGCCGACTATGGAGTTCCGCAGAATAGGGAAAGAGTTATTATTGTTGGAGTGAGAAGAGACTTGAAATTAAACTTTGTATTTCCAGAACCGACTCACAAAAATAAGCCTGTTCCAGCAAAAGTTGCATTGGCAGGTGTTGAAAATGCAAAATTCAACAATGAAAAGATACATATTCAGCCGTCAACAAAGAAAAAACTTGAATTTATTCCTGCAGGCGGCAATTATAAAAATTTGCCTGGTTATGAAAATAAAAATTGGATGAGTTTAATTTACAAGAGGCTCCATCCAAACCTGCCTTCTCCAACTATTGTCGCCAATGGCGGCGGAGGAACATGGGGCTATCATTTTTCAGAACCAAGACCTTTAACCAATAGGGAAAGAGCAAGAATACAGACCTTTCCAGATAATTTTGAGTTTGTCGGCAATATCCCCGAAGTTAGAAAACAATTAGGCAATGCTGTTCCGCCTTTAGGTATAAAACCAATCGCAGAGCAAATTTTAAAGATGGCAAATAAAGAGATAGGGTTAAACAAGTTTTTTTAAAAATTCTTTCCAAGTTTCATCTCTATTTGGAATACTTCTTAGTGGATAGCCTCTATTTGCTATTCTCAGCGGAGATAAATTTTTGTCAATAATCAAAAAGATTTTTCCTTTGTTCAGCTTATACTTTCCCAACATTTTATGAGAAATGGATAAATCTGATATTGCTTTGATATATTTTGTTTCCGTACCTCTTGATGATGTCTTGATATAAAATTCATACTTCCCCATTATTTTGAATGGCTGCAGAACTTTTTTCAATGTAAATTCATTATTTTTTAGCTGTGAGGCTTCGGGATTTCCTATTATTCTCAGTTTTTCCTCAAAGATTTCAGTCTCAAAAATGCTGTCTCCTGCATTGAATTTTACTGTATTGCTCTCGAATTCATCTCTCCAGACTATGCCTTTTATTTCTGCGTCTATCGTAAATAATTATGAATATTCTTTTCTTGATTAGTCCATTTGCTTCTAATGCTGGACATTGTTTTGCTCCGCTGTTCTTTCGTTAAATTGTCAGCCATAATACAAAGATATTCACAGCAATATATTAATTTAATCTATCCCGCCTATAAAAGATGATTTTTGATTAGGCAGGCATGATCTGGATCTTGATAGATTTAATGAAGACAGCCTGCTTATTGAAATGCTGGGTTGTGAATTTGAAGAAATTGATATGAAAGGCTAATCTAAGTAATTTTATCGAGTATTATATGGCTTAGATAACCCCATAGGATGATGAGGTAGTATAAGCAGAATTCAAATCCCGGAAATCTAAAAATCAGCCAAAAAACAAAAGTTAAGGCAAAAGAAAAAATAAAAGAAAACCAGAGTGTGTGCGTGGCTCCTCTATGCTCTGTCGGGAAGAATCTTATCGCCAAGTAGATTAGTGCGAAGCCAATGACTCCAGAAATAACAGAATCAACTGAAAAATTAACAGCTAAAAAACCAGTTACGGCTGATGCTAGGATCAATGAAACATATGCACGTATCCTGCTCTTGGGTGTGTCAATGTCTGGGAAAAGGGCTGCTGTCAGGTTCAATAAAACTAGAAAAAATATTGTTATTAAATTATTGATTAAGCCCAAGCTAAAAATAAGGCCTAGAAAAACGGCCACGAAGATCAGGTCGAATATCAAATGAATTTTCCATGAAGGCATCGCAAAAACCTTACTATATCAATCCCCTTGCTCTCAGGTATTTCCTGGCATCAGCCTTAAAATTTTTGCCAGAAAACATATTGGAGAACAGAGATGAACTCCCTTTCAGTTGGGATTCAATCAATTTTTTCTGCTGCTTAAACAAACTGTTATCGCTCTTGAGCTTTTCAGCGTACAATTCGATGTAGTCCATATCTGTTTTTGGTTTCATTTCAGTTCCCCCGTATTATTTTTTCATACTTATCAAATTTATCCTTGCTCAAAATGTTAGAAAAGAATATCCTTAAGTGTTTGGCATCTTCTTTATCCTTTTTGCTGCCCAAGATTTTCTCCTTATATAGAATCTCAAATTCGAGAGGGGGGATTTTGAATTCAAAGTCTTTGACCCTTACTTTCTGAGGGTGAGTAAATTCAAAGAACTGGATTTTCTTTTTTTCATTTATCGGCACGAATTCCACGTTCGGGAAAATCTCATTCTTTCTTGCGAATCTTATGTTTTGCATATCTTTGATATACTGATAAACTTCTCTTGGATCATCACTCTGGTAACACCAAAAATTATTTTTCTGCAGATCATTAAACAGCTCTTCAAAATCATGCTCCTCCATTTTTGGAACAAGAATATCTACATCTTCTGTCCCCCTCGCCCTCCCGGTAGAAATGCTGACAAAACCGCTTACGATCAAATAATCCGAATATCTTTTAAGAATATTTAGGAAGTCCTTGACAAACAGGTCTAATTCCGTCAAATCCCTATCTATCACTATAATATCTTCCTGTAAACAATAGCCTTTAGCCATATATCTGACCTTTTCAATCAATTATTATCCTTGCATCAACAGCAACTGCTCCTTCAGTCAAAGCAAACACAGGATTAATATCCAGCTCGACAATATCATCATTCTCCTCAAGCATGCGGGAAGTCCTAATAAGAATGTCCACTAAAGCCTTAAAGTCAACTGGCTTTTGCCCCCTCGCTCCCCGAAGAACTTTCACTCCTTTAATCTCGCTGATCATATTCACAGCATCTTTCTCGTTAATAGGAACCACACGAAAGCTGACATCATTAAACACCTCGACAAACACTCCGCCTAAACCGAACAGCAAAACCTGACCGAATGTTGGGTCTTTTTTCCCGCCGACAATAACCTCAGCAGCTTTCGGCAGCATCTTTTGAACAAATATTCCGTCTATCCTAGCTTCAGGCTTATTCTTTTTAATATTTTTTATCAATTCTATCAACCCATCCCTCAATTCCTTTTCATTCTTTACCCCGGTTATTACCCCGCCGGCATCTGTCTTGTGAATTATGTCTTTGCTGACTACTTTTAGAACAAGCGGATATCCACGCTTGTCTGCGAAAGCTAAAGCGTCTTCTATTTGCTGGACAACTAAACCGTCAACAACAGGTATCCGATAATGCTTAAGGATTTCTCTGGATTCCAATTCTGTCAGGTTTTTTCTGTTTTCTTTTCTGGCTTGGTCAAAGATAGGCTCGGGCTTCATGATATATATTATGTTTTTGTTAATTAAAAATTAGGGGGTTTTTTCGCAACTGATTTTAAATGGAGGAACTAGGCAAGAAGCTTTAAAGAATATAATGGATGCCTACAAGGTTATCTGATCAGCCTTAGAAAACACAATGAGCCTATTCCGCTTCCTATTCGCGGGTGAACACTCTGCCTTTCATTAATTAAACTAATCTATTTGATAAAATCTGTATTTTTTGGCAATAGATATAATTTGATGGCAATTTTACTCGACAATCTTAAAGGTTTTTATTGATAAACACAGAAGATATTAAGGATTATAATGAATCTAATTGAATTTTTTATCGGCTTTATTTTTCATCTGGATAAAAACCTCAGCCTGATTATTCAGGCATTCGGCCATTGGTCTTATCTTATCCTATTCCTCATCATATTCTGTGAGACAGGGCTAGTAATAACGCCTTTTCTCCCAGGGGATTCATTGATATTTCTCTGCGGGGCATTTGCCAGCAGTGGGGCATTCAGCCTCTGGATATTATTTTTTGTTCTTTCTTTGGCCACAATAATCGGGGACACCGTGAATTATTGGGCTGGGCATTTTTTTGGCCCTAGAATATTCCGCAAAGATACGCGCATCCTTAAGAAAGAATACTTGGACGAAACATACAAATTCTATGAAAAACACGGGGGAAAAACAATAATATTGGCAAGGTTTATTCCGATTATCCGCACTTTCGCTCCATTTGTCGCTGGTATTGGGAAGATGTCTTACTCGAGATTTATCATTTATAATATAATAGGCGGAATTTCTTGGATATCGCTTTTTCTTTTTGGCGGGTATTATTTAGGCAACATTCCTATAGTAAAAGAGAACTTATCTTTGGTTATTTTATTGATTATATTTGTTTCTTTGCTGCCGTCTGCAGTTAAATTCTTCTTCAGGAAAAAGAAGTAAGTTCTCCATGGAATATCGATTGCTTTGATTATATCTTTGCCCTTCCAGCCTTCAAGAAGTTTTACTCTAATAAAAACGATTTTGTTGCTCCTATCCACCTTATCACCCTTTATTTATTGTGTGAGTGCAATTAATTGGGATAGTACATACTTTCTCATCAGCTTTCTAAAAACAAACTTTATTTTTTTCTAAGTTTTTTGTAAATCTTATCCCGATGGTTAAAATCTAAAAGATAAATTTTATTGTTTTTATAAGAATAGAGCAATCTAAAAGGTTTAATATATATTTTTCTCATTCCCTTTTCGTAACTAAGGAATTTGCCTCTTTCTGGATCTTTAATTATTTTCTTTATTTGTTTCAACATCTTTTCTTTAGTTTTTTTATCCTTGATTTTCTTTATTTGTTCAATAAATTCTTTCGATCGAATGATCTCCATCAGAAAGCCCCTTTATTCTTTAACCCATTCTTCCATTTCTTTTAGAAATTCTTCTTTTGTTTGTATAACACATTTTCCCCTTTCAATTTCCTTTAGTCTGTCTTCAGCTATTTTTATATCTATTAAATCTTCTTTAAGTTGCTCTAAAGTCTCGGATTTCAGTTTTTTCATTTGTTGAAAAATAAGTTTATTATCAATTTTGACAACTAGAAATTTCTCTCCCTTCCTAATATTCATTTCTTCTCTGAACTCTTGTGGTATTACGATTTGACCCCTTTCTCCAACTTTAGATATTTCTATATCCATTTTTAACACCAGTATGAATAATATGATTAATCATATTTAAATGTTTCATTTCTATTAAAAAATGAGGATTTGCTCTAGCATTTAAAAAAATTTGCTTTTAAAGTTTAAAAAAGGCAATTTAACTTCAACAGAACGTTCAATATTCAATCATTAGAGAGGAAAAGATAGTTGACCATAACTTTGACTTATTACTGAAAGACGTGGAATTACTGAAGGGGTATATCTCTTAAAGTATCTAAAGCTTCTGGAGTTAGTTCATTTCCTGAAAAGAGACAGCCATGGCAAAAACCATTTCTAGTTAAATATTCAGCAATTGTATTTTCGGTTCCATCAGGTCTGGCTTCAATGAATATCTCTAAAGCAGCTCCATGAATAAGACGACCAAAATATAAATTTTCCCTTAAATTTGAATATTGTGCTAAAGAACCTAAACCACATCTGACTCTATGCAAATCATCATTAGCATCCCTGATGGTATCTTGTTGACCATATATATTTGAGTAGTCCCGGCAGGATTCGAACCTGCGTCTAGAGGTTACTCCCAATTCACGTCCAGAGCCTCGTATTCAAGGGTTTAAATACCTTGCTTGACCGCTACACCACGGGACTATAAGAAATAATTGGAATATTAACATTAATTAACTTTTTTTCCTATATCAATGAAATGAATGGCATGGAATTTTTGCTCAATGAGGTTAAAAAGGAGAAAGAATTAGTCAAGGACAGCTTAATTATTTTTATAGCAAACGGGGGTCCGGCAATAATAAACTTTGCTGTCAACCTCATGCTGGCGAAAATATTTATTCCTGAATCTTTCGGGATTTTTAAAAATATAACATATCTGCTTACATTCTTTTCTTCCCTCATGGATTTTGGGTCCGGAGTCACACTGACAAAGTATATTGCCCAATTCAGGGTCAAAGGAAAAGAAAAAATAGGCTATATGAGCAGATGGTTTTTAAAATTAAGGCTTATTGTCTATTCTGTTTTGTTCATTGGCTTGTTCATTTTTATTAAGCCGATTGCTGTTTATTTCTTGCATGATGCGTCTCTAAGCTATCTGGTAATTTTTGGGCTTTCAATAGTTTTTGCAAATATCTTTTCAATTTTACCTTCAATGGTCATCGGCTATGAAAATTTCAAGCTCTTTTTGGTTTCAAGAATGACAGCAAGCTTTGGCTCCCTGATTTTTGGAGTGGGGCTAGGATACTTCTTTGGATTGCCTTATGCTATTATTGGTTTTGGCTTTTCTAATCTTTTAGCCAACATAATCTGCCTCAAATTCCTGTCTGAGAAGAAAAGCTTCAGCAAAGATGGGGGGAGTTTCAACCTTAAGAAAATATTTTTAAAATTTTCCCTTCCTATGTATATTTTCAGCCTCCCGAGCTCTTTCGGAAGTGCGATTGTCCCGTTATTGAGCCTGTTCTTTTCAATGGACCTGATAGGACAATATTCATTCTCTTTCCTGTTTTATGCTGCGGGCTTAGTCATACCTGGAGCTTTAGCAACAATTCTGCTTCCGAAGTTTTCCAGGTTAAATGCCTTAAAAAATGATAAAAAAATCAGGGGAATTTTAATGAAGGTTTTTTTTGTTTATACTGTTATTGTTATTGGAGGCATAGCCGGGACTTTATTGTTTGGCGAAGCTATTATATCAATAATCGCCCCGCAATACTTGCCTGGAATTTTGTTTTTTAAAGCCTTAATTTCGCTTGGGTTGGTTTCAGGTTACCTTTCAATATTCGAGTCCTACCTGACATCAAAGGAAATGATAAAAGAAGTTGCATTGGTTGTGTTGGCCCAGAATATTTTGCTGTTTTTAGTAAGTTACATTCTATTGAAAAACTTTTAGGCTTTTGGCATATATCCCTGCTGCCTTTCATATCTAATGAGCTTCATTCTTTTTACCCATTCAAAATAGATATTTGCAGTTTCAAGGTCATCTGCCTCTTTCCAGGTCTGCATTATATGAACTATCGACTTCAGCAGAAAATCCTCTTTTTTATCATCCCAGAAGCCAATCATCTTCAGCCTTTTCAAATTATTTTCCAGTGAGAATAATTCCTTTATGATTTCTTTTTTGTCTGAGAGGATTGACAGCAGGCTTAGGCTCTGGTAGAACTTATCGTTGACTTGAACCATGACTGTTAATTGGGTGAATGAATTTTCAATTGATTTTTTAATATCTTCGATTCTTGCCTCAGCTTCAGAATTTTTGGAAGAATTATCTGGCTGAAAATCAATGTTTTTCTTATTGTTCTCCAGAAGATTTTTAACTCCTTTTAACTCAAGGTTGAATTTGTCTAGTCTGCTTAGGATTTCTTCTTTGTTACCCGACTCTGCGAGATCAGGTTTTTGATTTATTTCAGCATGTGCATTAGCTGGAATAATATTTGGCGGTTTTTCTCTGTTCATGGATTGAATTTCATCATCGATATTTTCTATTCTTTTTCTGTTGCTTTTTATTATTTCTTCATACTCCTCTTTGCTGATGAACCCATTTTCATACCCTTTCTGTATCTGAGAGAGAGTATTCATAATATCTCTTTTCTTTTCTTCCATTTTTTTTATTTCATTCATGCAATCTACAAATATAATTTATATTAACCTTTTAATTAACTTTTCCATTAATTCCTTGTTTATAAGCCCGTTTTCATATTGCTTGTTTATAGCTGACATAAGCTGGTTCTTTTCATTGCCTAGGCTTGGCTCTATTGCGGCTTTTCCAATGCTTAAGTCATTGATTTTTTCTTCTATAATCTTCAATAATCCTTGATTTTTTTCCTTCAATTCATCATAGGTTTTTTTAGTTATTATTTTTTCTTTGTGCTGCTCATCAAGGGCTCCAATTATATCTTTTATGTTTGACCTTTCTTTTTCAAGCTGCTCCAACATCTCCTGTGTTTTTTCAGCTTCTGCTTCATCTTTTTTTGATTCTTCCTTTTCAATGGAGATATTCCTTAATTCTTCAACTGAATTTCTAAGATCGTCAACCAAAAACTTTATAGAATCGATTTCAACTCCGGCTTGATTTTGTATGTACGGCTTTTGTTTTTGAATAGGCAATTTTTGCATTGCAGGATATATATTTTCTACTCTTTTTTTCTCTTCCTTTTGTTTAAACAAGAAGAAACCAACAATAAAAACAGACACTATTAGTGTCATTCCAAAGAATGTTATCAGGATCTGTTTTGTGCTGAAGTCAAGGAAAACTCTTCCAGCTCTTGTCAGTATTGACAATTCATAAATTGCTTTATTTAATGTGTTCCTTCCGAGATTTATTTGCTCGCTTGATTTCATATAATCTTCAAGCGTGTAATAATTTTCTGCTTCTGTGATTTGTTTATTGACTTCCTCTAAAAGGCTGATTACGCTGTCTACATTCTGGCCTTTCAATTTCAGCTCCATTGTCTGCAGCTGCATTTTCAAAAGGTCGCTCTTAAGCTGTTCAATTTGCGGGAGTATAAGCTCTTTCTTTGATTGGTATACCCTTAGGGTTATTGGCTGGGAGTCAGTTGCTCCTTCTTTGGATGACATTTTTATGGAAAGCTGGTAATCTTTTGATTCTGATGATGGGGGAACTGTTATTTTTTTGATTATGCTTGAGCTTTCTCCTGGTTTAAGGGTAGGGATTTTTTGAATGGTTTGCACCCAAGTTGAATCTATTCCTTCTATAATCCCATCAATATCATTAAGGTCATTGCCTCCATCATTTTCCACAAATATTATAAGATATTCTGCTGCCCCCCTTTCCATTTGGATTAATGAGGGGTATATTTTTGATATTTTCAAAGAGGTTTTGGCTGATGGCTTTATACCTACTCCTGATACTCCTCCAGATGGGGCCCCAGCTGCTGCTGGTCCAGTTGGTGCCGCAGGCGCTGAAACTTCTGCCAGGAAAGTGTCCTGCGAGAAAACATCTCCCATAGATCCATTTACAACATGCAGCTGACAATAAAGACTGTAAGCGCCTTCAGACAGGCTGGACGGCAATAGGATGGTTTTCTGTTCATAGTACTCTTCACCGGAAGATATCAATTTGCTCCAGCTTATCTGTGAATGATTAGTTATCCCATCATCTATCCAGCAGGTGAATTGGGATTCTGCAGGCCCGTCTCCTTCGTTTGTTGCGTTGACTGTGAAAGCCATTGACTCTCCAATATATCCGGTAGTTGGTGCGTCTATCTCAAACCTGAAAGGGCCTCCCTGCAATATTCTGAAAGTAGTTATATCTTGTGCATAGCTTCCGTTGACAGATGCATTCACCTTTATCATATACTGGCCGTTTATCGGGCTTGATGGGATTGTCCAGCTTGCATAATATATTCCAGTTGAGAATTGGTTGATTGTAAAAGTGACTGACAATGGGTTAAGGTCAGGGTCATATACGGTAAGATTGACTGATTCTGCATCGACTAGCTTGTTGTTATCATCATAAACTGTTACAAAGAATTTTGCTGCGTTTGTTGCATACCATAAAGGAACGGTATCAACTTCTACCCTGACTTTGCTTTTTGTGACTGAGAAGACCGATGTTGCAGTTGCAGATGATTGTGATTTTGTTGCATTTAGCACAACCAGATAGACCCCTTCCTGAGTGCTTGATGAAATATTATAAGAGTAGTAATATAAGCCAGTTGCGTTTGAAAGTTTTATCATCTGTGATATGTTGGCAGAATGCTCAACTCCTTTGGATGGATTGTATATTGTCAGGTTCAATGAGTCAGGATCGAGCGGCTGTTTGTTGTTGTCACGAATAGTTATCAGGAAATCTAATGTAGAGTTTGGATAAGCAGATGAATCAGAATAAATGGCTGCTTCTATTGGCGTGAGAACAGTGAAGTTGTAGATGTTTGTCCTGTTTAAGGTTATGTTTGTTGTGCTGTCAAAGTATGTTGAGTTGGAATACAGCTTATATGTCCCCTCAAGGTCGTCGCATGTTATTGTAAATGTTGGGAACGGCTCTATTGTCCCGTTCGAGTTTGTTGTTGATGTTTGGTTTTGGTTGTTCCATATTAATCTTTCACTCGGGTCTTTCAACTCGAAAGTCACATTTGTGTTTTGCAGGGAAATATTTTCCAGGTCTTTGATGAAATAGTATATCCTCCCGCTTCCGCATTTATAATATTGTGTGGATAAAGCGGACATGTTGATTACAAGGTTCTTGTATATTGTGAAGTTGCTTGTGTCTAGATTAGAAGCGCTCAGCACATCTATAGATTTTACTGTGAAATTATAAAAGCCTGTTTTTAATGTAGATCCCCATGTTGACGGATAATAAGCAGAATAGTAGCTTGTCCAGCTGTCATTCCTTAGGAATTGCAT
This sequence comes from Candidatus Aenigmarchaeota archaeon CG_4_9_14_3_um_filter_37_18, assembly GCA_002789635.1. Classification (GTDB taxonomy): domain Archaea; phylum Aenigmatarchaeota; class Aenigmatarchaeia; order CG10238-14; family CG10238-14; genus CG10238-14. The sequence goes on from PFTQ01000061.1 coordinate 21,972, forward strand.
TGATGTAGTATTTACATTCCCATCAGGGTCTGTCACATTTATTGTCACAGATGAAAGACCGGACTGCGTCCTATCTGTGATGGTTGCATTTATTAGGATGCTGCTGCCTTGCTCTGCTCTTTCTGGTGAGACTGAAGTTATTGCCACTAATGGACCATATGTCACTGTTATTGCCGTTCGAATAGTCTGAGTTCCGTTGTCTGATGATATCGTATAGTTCCTGTAGAATATTCCTTGGGTATCATTTGTCTCATAAAGAATAGAAAAGTTGTGCTGGGATGTCTTGCTGAGGGTAAAGTTCAGTTCATTCAAGCTTGTAAAATTTTCCCATCCTGATGGAGTTAATGTAAAGTTGAGGATTTGGTTGCCTGTGTTTGCGACTAGTATATCGCACAGAGTGCCGGCTGCATTTTTCATAATCACTTCCTGGCATAAAGTCTGATTGGTTGACCATGTCTGAGCGACTGGCACTGTTATTGTTATGTTTATTGATGTGTTTTCCACGTTTGTATTGTTTACATTGAAGAACCCTGTATAAGTCCCGTTAGTATAGCCCTCTGGAATTGAAAAATTAGCAGATATATTCTGCCATGATCCTGATGACAGGGATGTTATGTTTGATGGAAAGGCTACATTCCATTCGCTTGGAAACCCATAGGATGAGATGTTTAAATCGTGAATGATGTCGTTGCCTGTTGCGTTTATTAGAAAGTAAACTGACTTGTCAGTGCCTTCATTTATTGTATCAGTAATATTGCCGGGGGTTATTGCTAAAATAGGGTTGGAGCTTATATTCACATAGCTTGTGTTGGTGGAGTTTGAAGTGGAATAGTCTAGGTTGTTCCAGTAAACTGTCGCGTTTATTGTATAGTTGGATGGGTTAGCGCCGGCTGATGTGTTTATTATCACATAGCTTATGAATTCAGCATTCGGCAGCATGTCTTCGCATGAAATGGTTGTTGAGTTTGAAGTCCAGCTGCTTGGCTTGGAGATATTGATTTCCGCTGAATGCGCAACGCCCTCCCCTGGATTTGTTACATTAACTTTGAATAGCAGCGATGGGTAATAATCTTGTGTTATATTGCTGAAGTCGAATGAGTATGGGGTGATGGTTATATTAAGGGAAGTCTTCGCAGACTCTGAATAAAAGTAATCATCCCCTGTTGCATTGTTGCCCGACTTTGTGGCGTTGCATTGCAGAATATATTTTCCTAGTTGAGTAGGGGCTGTGAAGTTTATATAGTATGTTCCGTTCCCGCTATCGGTTTTGTTTGTGACTAATGTCCCATTAAAGGAACAGTCTATTGCTGCGGATGATATATATGTATCATTCCTGTAATTCCTGACGGTAACTTCAGCAAGCACTTGCCTGCTGGCATAGCCAAACCTGTTGGATATGGATGAGTTTACATTATAGGCATATGTGACATTGAATGCTATTGTTGTCTGGTTGATTTCCTGGTTATATACATCATAAATCTTTGCTGTAAAGTTCCAACTGCCTGTGTTTGAGGAAGCAGGGAGCGTATAATTGCCCCCAAAAATTTTATCCCCTGCCGAGGAATCATTGTGAAACCCGTCATCAAATAGTTGAATGGTCACATCATCTGAAGTTCCTGATGTTGCATTGTTTAATACAGCATAAACAGAGCTTGATGTGTTGAACGGATCTTGGGTTATATTAACTCTTAATACCATAGTCTCATTCCTGTTGTAGATTGCCTGGCCGGTTGTGATGTTTACTATCACATAATGGAATTCAGCAGATCCCAGATTTTTTTGGGCGGGTGAAACAGTCCTGTTTCTGAAATTTTCAAAACTAGTCAATGAATCGCTCTCGCTAAAAAATAATAAAGCAGCCTGCCTTATCCAGGATGATATAGTGGTTGATGCTGTCAGCTTGATATTCAAAGCGTCATTTATAATATCTATGCTTGACTTGAAATTGTCAGTGTTGTTCTCCATATAATTGATAATACCCAGCCCCCCATTCCCGCTCAAAGAATAAGCAAACGCTGATGAGAATGGGTCTATACTCCAAGAAGTTGGCTGGGTATATCCGGCACCACCTGATAATATTCTACCTGAATCTAAAGTCAACGGATAAGGATAATCAGAGCTCCTGCTGATGCTTGAGCCGCTCGTGTTTGTCAGGTTTTGGTCTATCTTCACCCAGGAATTATTCTCATAAAAAACATAGTTTTTCCTGATCTGTGATTGGTATGTCTGCTCATTTGACCCGAAGACAGTTTCATTTCCAACCTGCTGAAAAGTAAGCCTGACAGGGCCCCTATAGACTAGAGTCATATTACCATATAAGTTAAAGCCAGTGTCTGTTCCATTATTGTAGCCTGAATACTCAGCTGTTTTAGCGCTTGACCCAGCGTTGAAAATAGTTATCCCGTTTTTGATTTTAGCATAATAAAAACCAGAAGTCATTGAAGACCTGTTTGTGTCTATCTTCCATTCCATATTTGAGTTGTTGACTTCCAATTCCTCCTCATCCCATGAATAATTCAGGTCTGTCGGATAGGTTGGCACTTCTTTTGTTCCATCTTCTTCCTTTGAAAAGTATATATAATAATATCTGGTTGTGCTTGCGTTGGTTGTTCCATTCATTATCCACACAACTTCGCCTATTGCATTGTTTGATTTGTTGAAGGATGTGTACTGGTCGAATTGGCTCGGGGCTTCCCTTTTTATATAGCCTGAGGAATTATACTCAATAACCCTGACAGAATTGTTGTCGAAATTGCCTCCATCTAAAAGCGAGGTGAAGTTTACTTCCATTTCTATTGGGAGGCTTGTTCTGTTGTAGCTTCCTGTGCTTATATTGGCAGATGCCCTATAGTTGTAGGTTGAATTCCACCATTGGAATGAACTGTCTTCCCCAAATGCAAGAACTTTAGGGCTAAATAATCCTAAAAATAGCATTAGAGCTAAGCAAATTAACGCCCTTTTCTTCATTCAATCATCTATCAGGTTGGTACCGGTACTTTTTCCTTTGTAATTTCTTCATCCAGATTGTTTTCTTGAGGGTTTTTCTTTAATTCAGCCGGCTTTTCTGGTTCAGGCTCTTCCTTGGCTTCAGGCTTCTCTTCTTTTTGGGCTTCAGTTTTGGGAGTTTCTTGCCCTGTTAATTCTTTTGTTTCAGTTTGTTTTGGCTCTTCTTTTGGTTTAGAATTTTCTTCAGCCGATTTCTTCTGCTCTTCTCCGTTGATTTCTGTTTTTTCTTCAACTAGTTTTTCTAGCTCAGGCTTCTCTTCTTTTGTTTCATCTTGCGTTGGCTCTTCTTTTCCTTCTATTTTTGGCAGGTTCAGATGAATAAGGCTTTCTCTTCCTTTTGAAACCTTCACTACATAACCCTCTTTTTCAAGATTTCCAATTAATCTGGAAATATAACTCAATTTATCATGATCATAATTTTCCCTGTAGATAGTTTTGGCTAAATTTTTGATGGGAATGCTGTTCTTTTCCTCGGTAGCTTCAGAGCTGTAAAGCACTGACAGCAATTGCTTCTCTCTTTTTGATAAGTTTTCGAATTTCTTATCCTCTGATAATTTCTCCCATATTTCGATGAACTTCGAGCCTTCATGTGATTTTTCTTCTTCCGGCTCTGGAGTTTCTTGCTCTTGGCCAGCCTTCTGGACTACCCCAGGATTTTCAGGCTCTTTAACTTTCTTCTGTTCGGTTATTTTTTTTGCTTGTTCGCCGATCAGCTTATTCTCTTCGTTTGTTTTATCTTTCTTTTCTTCTTTTACTTCAGGCGGCTTATTAAAGTCCTCGAATGGGATAATTATTTCCTCTGGATTAAGTAGTGAATCGATCCTTTCAATCTCGGCAAGATTCTTTTTCCTAACATCCTTGAAAGTTTTGTCGTTTATCAAATTGGATTTGTACTGCTTCTCAATCTCATCCAAAAACCACATAATTTTTTCTTTTTTTGCCTCAAGATCTTTCTTCTCATCTTCTTTTGAAGCAAGCTTAGAAGATAGTTTTTGGAGCTGCTCATAAGACCATTCTTTCAATAGTTCTGCATTGTCACTGACAGGCTTCAAGGATTCATTAATCTTTCTTTTCATATCTTCCTCAATATCAGATTTAAATTCAGTGAATTTCTTGTCGAACTCCCTTTGATCCACGAAAGACTCCATCTTTATCTTTAAGAGGTCTATTTCTTTTAGTGAATCTTTGCTCATGTCTTCCAGTTTTTCCAGGGTGTTTACGTAATCTCTGATTTCATTTACCCTCTTTTCCATCTCAAAATAAGCATTTTCAGCCTTTGAGGAGAGCACCTCAACCTTCTTTTCTCTTTCATTCATGATTGATAGCTTGTCGTTCATCAGGTTGTGAATTTTTATTATATTTTCAAAGTTCCCTATCTTGTCAAGGAGCCTCTGGACTTTCTCAGATTTTTCCCGTATGTCATTGATATGGGCTTCATTTTTTTCAAGCCTCCCGTCTTTTTCTAGGGAGCCCTTCTCTATTTTCTGGAGTTTCAGCGTCATTTTTTCAGGCTCTAGAACCTCCATCACAGATTTAATTTTTTCATATTCAAGGATTACATCTTTTACTTCTTTTTCCCTCTGAAGGAACATAGCCCTCAGCTCCCCTAACTCACCAGACAATTTATCTATTCTTTCATCGGTTTTCATTTTAAGGTCTTTTATAAAGTCTATCTGCTGGTTGAATTTCTCAAACATGAACATTATTTTTTCTTTGTCGACTTCGCCAACAGAAGAGCTTATCTGAGATGTGTCCATGCTTACTTCAGCCTTTGGGGGTTCGGGTTTTTTATTTTCTGGCTGTTCTTCTTCTAATATAAAGTCAGGAGCCACCCCAGCTGACTGTATCTGGTCCAAAGTTAGAACAGAGCGCTTCTCTAGAGGTGCGCCTACAATCTTTTTTATCTTATTCCCAAATTTTGAGAATAGTCCATTCCCCTTTCCAGGATTTTCGATATCATCAGGCATATGTAATTAATTTATTTTTAGGCGATATAAAACTTTTTTGGCCTGTTTTAACCGACAATTAATGGCTAAAAAAGCAAATATGATAGAATAAAAAGCTAATCAATGCTTATGCATAACTTTTTCTTTTCACCCAACAAATTATAATTCATTCATTTTTATTAAATAAAGGGGTAAAAATGGGAATAATAATCCAAAAAATGATGGGATGGGTTTTTATAGTAGGTCTCCTAATCTTTTTTTCCGGCTTAAGTAGCTTAAATTTAGCTGAAAAATTACTTGCTTTTTTTGTGATAATTTCAATAGGCTTATTCGCTCTTCGATTAATCACAAAGGATCTCATACCAAGGGATAAGCTGGAAATGGAAATTAAGAAAGTTGACGAGCTTAAATCAGATGCTATAAGGGATGTCTCACATGAATTCAGAAACAATATCTCTTTCATTTTCAATGCTGTCGGCTTGCTAAAAGATGAAGTTGAAAAATCCAGTCCTGACAAAAGAAGAATAAGAGAACTCTTTAACACGATATCCATGTATTCCAGAAGGTTTGAAAGCCAAATATCCTCTATCCTGCAGTTCGGGATGCTTGAAAGAATGGAAGATACAGAAAAGGAGAAAGTGGATGTCCCAGCTATTATTAATAATGTTGTGAAGGAGCACGGGGAAGTTGCCAAAGAAAAAGGATTGAAGATAATAACTAAAATCGAAAAGGTTCCTTACATGCTTGGAAATTCTGAATTAATAAGGACACTAGTCAGGAACTTGGTGAGCAATGCAGTTAAATTCACTGATAAAGGCTGTGTCAGGATCGCCTGCAAAAAACAGGATAATGATATGATGATATTGGTTGAAGATACTGGGGTGGGAATAAAGAAAGAGAATATTGAAAAATTATTCAGGCCATACTCAAAGCTTGACCCGCTCAAGGATGGGATTGGCGTCGGCTTGGTGATATGCAAAAAGATTGTTAACCTCCATAAAGGAACGATTAAGGTTGAATCAAAACTTGGAAAGGGGACTAAGTTTACCATTCTAATACCGATTAGGGCTTGCTGAATAGGATAATAGATATTTATTTTAAGAATCCCAATATTCTAAAATATGGTAAAAATACTGATGGTAGAGGACTCTGCTTTTGAGAGGGAGGGAATCAAAAATTTCCTGAGGAAATATAATTATATAGACGTAATTGAAGCAGTTGACGGGTATGAAGGGGTCAAAAAATACAAGGAGCAAAAGCCTGATTTAGTTTTATTGGATTTGAAGCTTCCTGGAATGATGAATGGCTTTGATGTTTTCAGGGAGATCAGAAAAATAAACCCTTCTGCTAAATGCATAGTTGTGAGCATCAACAGGTCAGACGATATAATAAAGAAAGCCATGGAGATGGGGATAAATTATTACATTGACAAGCCAGTCACAGAATCGAAGCTTATACCTGTTATAAAAGAGGTGCTTGGGAAATGAAAAAAATACTGATTGCCGACGACTCCTTTTTTGTAAAGAAATCCTTGACAGATATTTTAAACCATGCCGGCTATAAAAATATAATCACGGCTTCTGACGGAGCTGAGGCGATTGAAAAATACATAAAAGAAAAGCCTGACCTTATTTTTTTGGATATTATAATGGATAAAAAAAATGGGATTGAAGTCCTTGAAGAAATCAGGGAAGAAGACACTGAAACCCGTGTGGTGATGCTGACAATAATTGGGCAGAGGGAAATTTTAAGCAGGGTCTTAGCTCTTGGAGTTTCAGAATATATTGTGAAGCCTTTCAACGAGGAGAGAATCCTGTCTGTCGTAAAAAAAATTCTTGAATAAAGTGGTATTTTTGGCTGAGATAAACAAGCAATTCCTTGAAGAAAGCAAAATGAAAGAAATCATCACCAAGAGCGCAGAAGATATGATAGAATCATTGTCAACAATCATGAACAAAAAACTGAATATAATTAGCGTGGATATTCTTGACTTGAGATTGGAAGATGTAATTCAAAAAATTGGAAAGCCTGATGATATGCATGGATGCATTCAGGTGGAAATCTTCGGAAAATCTGAGATAAAGAATTCAATGCTGGGTCATTTCCTGCTGCTTATGGATCATGAAAGCATGAAAAAATTCATATCTCTTGCCGGAAGAGAAGAATCTGATGGGTTTAAAAAACACCTAGACTTTTTCAGGGAGGTTGGGAATATAACCTCCGGATCTTTTTTGAGATTAATTTCTGAGTCGCTTAAATTCGAGTTCAGGGAGTCGCTGCCAGATTTTTGCTATGACATGCTTGGATCTTGCATGGACTCAGTCTTATGCTCGATTGCTGCTACATCAGAGAAAAGCCTGATTTTTAAAGCTGTTATAGGAATGGATGGCTTGAAAATGAATGCAATGCTGCTGTTTTATCCGGATATTTATAATTTGATTGATTTAGTGAGGGAGTCAAGTAAACAACCCACGTTTAAAAACGGAGGCTTTCCATAGGTGATTCAAAATGTTGCACAGCAATTTTAAAACCAACCGCATCTGGACGGAAGAGCAAGTTTACTTTTGCTCCAGTCTTGGAACCCTGGATAGAACTCAAGTTAGTGAGACTGTGAGTAATGTTCCGCTCCAAGACAGATTTTATAGCAATAGCCAAAGAGGCTTTTCTGTCGCTATTCACGACCTGACCACACTTCCTGCATTTATACAAAACATAATTCACCGAACTATGCCCATTATTGATTTCACCGCATTTGTAGCACCACTTGGAAGTGTGATAAGGATCAACCTCGTGAACAGGAACTTGAAACATTTCAGAATTAGATTTAAGGAATTCTGTGAATTTACCATAAGGAATTATGTTGATTTTTTTGTTAGCTTTTTTGTTGAATTGGCCTCTTCTGCCTTTCAAATTCTTAAGCTTTTCAACAGAAATATAGGCGTTGTAAGATTTGGCAAGATTAATAATTTCTTTTGCAATTTGACCGCTTCTTGTTTTAACAAAATTAAATTGTTTGTGTTTAAGCCTTCTCAAACTCTTTTTGGCTCTATCAGAACCCTTATCAGCAAGGCTTTTGAGATAATCTCTCCTTTTTGTATATTTTCTTTGCCTAAAAGCAACATCACGACCAAAATAGAGCTGTTTAACTACTTTGGAGTTTTCAATGTCAAAAACAGAAACAGCAGCAAGAGTAGAAGAGCCAATATCAACACCTACAACATATTTTTGGTCGATTGTTTTTTTAGCAAATTCTTTTTCGAGAACTACAGAAATTCTACCATCCATCAAAAGAGAAATGTTGTCAAAACTCCAGCCATCTTTAAGAAACATTTGAAATCTTTGAAATTGCTTGTCAGTCTTGACAGGAAGAACAAAAGTCTTTTTAGGGGAATAAGTAACCTTAAAGCATGGATTTCCTCTTTCAGTCTCAATAAACTTAAACCATCTTTTGTTAAGCCTGATAGAGCATTTAGTGAATTTACAACCTTTACTAAGAATATCTTTTCTGCTTTTCCAGATATCTTTTCTAGCTTCTTGAACAATATCGCTTGGAAGGAAGGAGGTTTGTCTTATGTTTGAATATGTCAGATGGTGTAGATGCGTAGCTGAAAGTGCTAAAGGCAAATCTAAACAGTGCTGGTCAAGAACTTTCAAATATTCGGAAAAGAAACTGTTAAATATATTAGACTTATTTCTTGTTAATTCTAAATTATTTAAAACTATGCACTTTCTCACAATCTCACTACTATTGATTAGGAGCAGGCATTCTAATAGTTTGCCGCAATTCCTCCCATGCCTAAAGAACATGGGTTTCCTTGAGGCGGTTCTATGAATAAAATAGAGTTAAAGATGGGGGAATCAGTGGTTGTGAAGGAGCCCTCGGATATTGAGTTCAAGGGGTTGGGAAATTCCATAATTGTCTGCATGTTCGAGGATTACTCGAGAATAGGGGCTATGGGCCATATAATGATTCCCACTCAGAGTTCTGCTTATAAGGAAGCCCCTTTCAGGCATGGCAGCAAGGCTATACAATATATGGTTGATAAAATAGAAAATTTAGGCGGGATCAGGCGGAGAATTCAAGCCAAGATAATCGGGGGCGCTGTTTTATTCAAGAGATTCCCAGAAGCCGGCAGCAATGGAGAAAAAATAATTGCATTTGTTAAAAAAAGGCTGGCGGAGAAGAAGATATCTGTGGCTGCTGCGGATGTGGGCGGGGATTGCGGCAGGTCTGTGAAATTTGACAGCGAGACCGGCAAGGTTACTGTTAAAAAGAGCAATGGCGAGGTATTAGAGATTTAGCCTATTTTTCCTATAAGCAACTGGTATAAATCAAAAACATGGCTTGACAGCTTTGTAGAAAAAGTAGATTTTTAGGGTCATTTTTTCTACAACCGACAGACTTTTTCTGTCTTGGTTATATGGCTTGTCTTGGCAATTTCATGGCTGAAATAATAATCAAGAAAAAAGGCTTCAAATGCGAAAGATGCGGGCATGAGTGGCTTCCCAGAAACGATGAAAAGCCGACAGTATGCCCTAAATGCAAAAGCCCTTATTGGAATAAACCTAAAAGTAAATAGATAAAAAACCAATTAAAATATAAGGGGATTTATCATGGCTAAAAATATCTTAAGTCCAATTAATAATATTGTTTCATTTGGGTCTTTTGATCTAAAAAATTATGCATCAACATATCTAATACGAATAAATGCTGTTGGCGAGCAGCTAGAGTTTTTTGTGAAGGATGCTATTGCAGACTCGTTAAAACTACCCCAAGATAAAAAAGAAGATGCTTATTCAAAGGCATTTTCTTATTTAGGAAATCAAAATAACCCGCCAGATATGATTATTAAAGGCAGCGATGCTTTTGAAATAAAGAAAATAGAAAATCAAAAATCTTCACTGGCATTAAATAGTTCCCCACCGAAAAATAAGCTTTTATTTAGCGATGCTAGGATAACAAATGCTTGCAGGGATTGTGAGCCTGATAAATGGGAAGAGAAAGACTTATTTTATGTTATTGGTCATGTTGTAGGAGGGAAGATAAAACACTTGTTTTTCATGCAAGGGACATGTTATGCAGCAGACCATAATATTTACGATAAAGTCCACAGCCCTATAAAGAAAAAAGTCGATTCCATTATAGGCTTTCTTGGCTTAGAAAAAGGAGAAACTGTTGAAATTGGAAAAGTCAAAAGAGTAGACCCTTTAGGAATTACAGAACTGAGGATAAGAGGCATGTGGCAAATACAAAACCCGCTAAAAGTATATGGAGATCTCTGTAAGGTGGAAGATAATGATAAATTCCATTTGTTCGCATTGATGAGAAAAGAGAAATACGACTCATTTTCAAAAGAAGATAGCAACAAACTGGAAGCAAATAAAGACATCTCTATTAAAGACGTAAAAATAAAAGACCCAAACAATCCTTCAAAACTCGCCGAGGCAAAGCTAATATCATTTAAGGGGAGGTAAATATGAAAATAGCGTCATTTTTTTCTGGGGCTGGTGGGCTAGACTTAGGGTTTACTAATGCTGGCTTTGAGATAGCATACGCTAATGATAATTGGGAAAGCTGTTGGGAGACATTTGAAAAAAACCATGGGATAAAAATAGACAAAAGGTCTATTGTAGATGTTAAACCAGAAGAAATTCCAGATGCTGTAGGATTCGTGGGAGGTCCGCCATGCCAAAGCTGGAGCTTAGCTGGAGCGATGAAAGGAATCAATGACCCAAGAGGGAAGCTTTTTTGGAATTATGTTGAAATGATAGAAAAAAAACAGCCATTGTTTTTTTTAGCTGAAAATGTGCCAGGCATACTTTCCCCAAAACATAAGCCAGAATTTATGAAATTGGTAAAAAAATTCTGGAATATTGGATA
>PFTQ01000037.1 GCA_002789635.1 Candidatus Aenigmarchaeota archaeon CG_4_9_14_3_um_filter_37_18
GTCTGTGTTCAAGTAGTATTGCCAGCTGCCGTCGCATTTCCATGCTGGAGTGCATTGTGGTTTAATTATACACTGCCCTCCAGAACATCCATTAGGGCATTCTTCTTGTTTTACCTTTTGAGTTGCAGAAGAGCATGAACTTCCAGAACATCCTCTGTCAACATAATCCTTGTAAACGTCATTGTCATAGCAATAATTGCTTCCTGTGTAACCGCTGTCTCCGCATTCTTCTTTCTTTTCTTGTTTTTGGCTGCAAGAATCATACCAGTAGACATCATTGTCATAGCATTGGTAGCTAGAATGGGATTGGCATGATGGGGGATTAACAGTTAAATAAGCATAATCTTCGCATTTGGATCCTGTTCCACGAGTAGATGTCGAATGAAGAGTATATGATCCCTGATAAGGCGGTTTAAACCAGCATTGAATATCGCAATTTTTCACAAAGCCATTCGGCCCTGTTATTTGAAGTTTGACATCATTCCATGGAGGCGGTGATGGCGGCTCAGCATCCATATTATGAACGCCAACCGCCTTGACATCCTCCCCAAAATCTACAGTTAAGTATTGCTCCAATCTTGGGTGTGCATTAGTATGAAATCTCGCTTGGGTTGAATCAAAAGGGCATTGCGATCCGCTTCCCCCTGATCCCCCGCCACACCAAGAATCATCAACTGAAGACGATGAGAAATGACAATTTGTTCCAAAAACTCCTTCGCATGGAGAGCTGCAACTATCCCATTCATGGTCGATATAAGCCTGCCCCCATTCGCAAATGCATTTGCATTGCAGACAGGTTTTAGCTTCAGCAGAACCCAGAATAAACATTAGACCAAATAAAACACCAATCAAAATCAAGCTTAATTTTCTGTTGGCCATTAATCCACCATTATATTTTTACTATTTAACAGTAATTAAAACATAAAGTATTTAAGTTTTTCTATTTCTTAGTATATAGTTACAACACAATATTCTCAATTTAACCTAATAATATCCCTAAAATATAATTATATAAGTGAATTCATGCAGAGAAAAAAATTCAAAAAACCAGATTGGCAACTGGAAATAGCCAGGGAAAGAATAGAAATACTCTTCAATCTTGCAAAGAAGGGGTTGGAAAAACACCCGAAAAGGTCTAGAAGATATGTGGAATTAGCAAGAAAAATAAGCCTAAGATATAATATCAGGCTCCCAAAAGAAGTAAAAAGGGGCTTCTGCAGAAAATGCAGTATATTATATATAAGGGAAAACTGCGAAGAGATTGATTCAAAACTGCCAAACATTAAAATGATTAAATGTTTAAATTGTGGAGAAATAAAGAAAATACCTAAATAGACAAAAGAGAAAAAAGAATATAAGCATAATATACTAACATTTCAAAGTTGTGATTGCATGATTAAGGATGTCGACTCAAGCAAATTCATAGAGCTTGCAAAGGAAGAGCTCAAAAAAATGAAAGAATTAACCCCCCCTGAATGGTCTGAATTTGCAAAAACAGGCCAGCATAATAAATTTCCACCGCAGCAAAGCGACTGGTGGCATGCAAGAGCTGCTTCAATAATTAGAAAAATCTACTCAAACCAGCCTTTAGGTGTGTCTAGGCTCAAAACATACTATGGAGGGAAAAAAGAGAGAGGCCACAAGCCAGAGAGGTTCAGAAAAGCTGGCGGATCTCATATAAGAAAAATTCTTCAGCAGCTTGAAGCTGCCAATTTAGTGAAGACAAAAAAAGAAGGGTTGAAAAGAGGCCGATCTTTAACGGAGGAAGGTGTTAAATTTGTCGGAAAAATAGTTTCCGAGGCTAAAAAATGAATGAAATAAACCCTGGAGATATCCAAAAAATGCAGGAATTTGAGGTAATGAAAAAAAATCTGATAAGAAAATTAATGACAAAAGACGCTGTTGAAAGGATGGGAAGAATAAGGCTTGTAAAACCAGAGCTTGCTGAACAATTAGAATTATATTTAATACAACTATACCAATCAGGTGAAATAAAAGGCATGATAGATGACAAACAATTAAGGGGTTTGTTAGATGTGTTAACTGCAAAAAAACAATTTAAAATAAGAAGATGATTATATGGGAAGAACAAAAAAAGTTGGAACAACAGGTAGGTTCGGGGTAAGATACGGCTTAAGGTCCAAAGTAACATTGAGAAAAATAGAAAAAGAACAAAAACAAAAATATCAATGCCCATCATGCAAAAAGATGAAATTGAAAAGAGTTGCAGCTGGTATATGGAAATGCAAAGGCTGTAAAGCGAAGATGACCGGCGGTGCATACGTTCCAAGATCTGAAAGAGTTGATAAGTAAATGGCGTTCAAATGTTTGAAGTGCGGGAAAGAAACCGAAAAAATTATTGACAGGGTTAGATGCCCATACTGTGGCTATCGTATCTTTTCTAAGAAGAGGTCGAAAGTAATCAAAAAAGTTCAAGCCAGGTAATTTTTCTGATTTTTTATTAGGCTATTCGAATAAATACTCAAAACTTAATTTATTTAAAATCTGCAATCAATAAGAGAGGGATAACATGACTGATTTAAACAATTCTAAACTCATCGAAGAGTTCCAGTTATACCAGCAGCAATACCAAACGATAATGATACAGAAAGAGCAGATGAGGATGCAGGAACTAGAAATAGAAAAAACTTTGGAAGAGCTGGAATTGAGCAAAGGAGAAAAAGTTTATAAAATAACAGGACCTATAATGATTAAAAAGAATGGGGAAGAAATAAAAAAAGAATTGCAGGAAAAGAAGGAAGACATAGATTTAAGGTTGAAAACTCTTACAAAAGCAGAAGAAAGGGTCACAAGCAGGCTGAAAGAAATGGAAGCTGATTTAAAAAGGATGGTTAAATGATTGTAAGAAGGGATTGTTATGACAAAGTTAGAGCCGATAATCAAAATACTCAAGGAAGTCGTGGGAGACAGGACAGTTCCAAGAAACATAAGGACAGCGGTAGAGCAGGCAAAGAATGACCTCGAAGATGATAGCAAGGATATAGATGTGAAATTAAGCTCTGCAATATCTAACCTTGATGAAATAATAAACGACCCTAACATTCCAATGTATACCAGGACACAGATATGGAATATTGTAAGCATGCTTGAGTGCGTCAAACAAGAGTCATAACCTATTTAAATATAAGTTATTAAAACAAAAGTAGGATTATGAGGTGAGTTGATGGTTTTGGGTTTATTCAAAAAGAATGAAGGGGTTGAAGAGTCGCCGGAAAATTTTATTGAGCTTGACCAAAGTTCTGGAGATATTAAGCAGAGAATCAACGTAAGAATAGAAGATCTTCGAGATTACAGGGATATTGAAACTGTTCAAAGGCTTGTAAGGGAAGGCAACATTGTATTTCTTAAAATAAAAACATTGAGGGATAAAAATCTCGGCGAACTCAAAAGAGCTGTTCAAAAGCTTAGAAAAGGGTCTATTGCAATGAACGGTGATATTGTAGGCGTGGATGACAACTTCCTAGTATTATGCCCGCAGTTTGCCAGAGTTTTTAGGGAAAGCCCTGAAGAAATGAAAGTTCAGTGATACTTTTAACTTTTCTTGAACATTGTTTATTATGAAGCCTGTAGTAGCTTTAATATCTGGCGGGATTGATTCCCCTGTTGCTGCTTATACGGTTGGCAGGCTAGGCTATAGAATAATTCCTGTCCACTTTGTTAATGCTCCCTTCTCAAGTGAAGGCGACAAGGAAAAAGTTTTGAAGATCGTAGAGAAGCTCAGGGAACATGTGGAAATAGATGATGTTGTTTTTGTGCCCCATGGCCATAACTTGTTAGAGTTCTCGAAAAAATGCGAAAGGCGGTTTGCTTGTGTTTTATGCAAGAGGATGATGTTCAGGATTGCTGAGAGGCTATCACAAAAACTGGGGGCGGAAGCTATAGTTACTGGTGAGTTCTTAGGATCGAAAGCGTCCCAGACCCTTAGGAATTTGGAAGTTATTTCTCAAACCGTGAATATTCCTGTTATCAGGCCTCTTCTCGGGATGGACAAAGAAGAAATTCAAATCATCGGAAGAAAGATAGGGACTTTTAATCGTGGTATAGGCCAAGCCGGCTGCTGTTCTATTACCCCTTATAAGCCCAGCACTAAAGCTAGATTGGAAAAGATTCTTGAGGAAGAAGGGAAAGTAGATGTTGAAGGTTTGGTTGAAAAAAGTATTTTTTCTGTAGTATGATTAAAGAATATGAGTTGCAAGGTGTTAAAGTGATTAACGAATGTGCACCTTCCATCTCCGCAAACCTTATTATCAACCTATTTAAATGCAGACCACTCAATATTTACTCAGGCTTCGCTAGTCCTACGCTCGAGAAGAAACTTTAATAAGCTTTACTAGATAATACAATGTAGTCAATTTGGTGAAAGAATGAGGCACGACACTTTAGCAGATGTGATGATAATAATCAAGAACGCAGAAAGGGTAGGCAAGTCAGAATGCATTACACCGGCTTCTAAGCTTATAAGAGAAGTCCTGAAAGTCATGCAAAAGAAAAAATATATCGGTGTGTTTGAGTTTATAGACGACGGAAAGTCAGGCAATTTCAGGATAGAATTGAAAAACCGCATAAACAAATGCAATGCAATCAAGCCTAGATACTTTGTCAAATATGATGGATTCGAAAGCTTCGAGAAAAGATTCCTTCCTGCATACAATTTTGGGACACTGATAATTACGACAACAAAAGGTGTAATGACCCATGAAGAAGCAAAAAAGAGCCATTTAGGAGGAAGGCTGTTGGCTTTCGTGTTTTAAGTGATCAGCATGCAGAAAGAATTTGAAATCCCAGAAGGCGTGGATGTCAGGATAGAAGGGAAAACAATAGAGGTTTCTGGGGAAAAAGGCAGCCTCAAGAGGAAGTTTAATCATTTTTATAATATAAAAGTTGAAAAAAAAGATAATAGGCTTATGATTTCATCAGACAATGACAGGAGAAAAGTTAAAGCTATGGTCGGGACAATTGCTGCCCATGCCAGAAACATGGTCAAAGGTGTGACAAAAGGATATACTTACAAGATGAAAATCGTTTATTCTCACTTCCCAATAACTGTCAAGGTTGAGGGGAATAAGATACTCGTCGGCAATTTTATTGGCGAAAAAATTCCAAGGGTTGCAAGGATAATTGGGGATGCTAAGGTTGAAGTGAAAGGCCAAGACATCATAATAACTGGATTAAACAAGGAAGACGTCGGACAGACTATGAGCAGTATTGAGCAGATATGCAGGATAACCAAATTTGACAGGAGAATATTCCAGGATGGAGTGTATTTCACAGGTGAAGACGATGGTTAACCCCAAAAAAAAGCCGAAATTCCTGAAACAGGGAATAACCTATCTCAAAAGGATAAGAGTTAGATGGAGGAAGCCGAGAGGAATAGACAGCAAGCTCAGAAAGAAAGAAAAATCAAAAGGAAAATCCCCGAATGTAGGGTACAGGGCGCCAAAATCAATGAGAAATCTTCATCCGTCGGGCCTGCAGGAAGCTTATATTCAAAACATCAAAGACTTGGAAAGGATTGATCCAAAAACACAGGCTGGCAGGCTATCCTCGACAATAGGCAAAAAAAAGAGGGAATTAATAGTTAAAAAATCTGAGGAAATGAAAATAAAATTATTGAATGCGTGATGATTATGGGCGGATTGAGTCAGCAGAAAAGGCTTGCATCGTCTCTTCTTAAAGTAGGGCATTCTAGAGTATGGATAGATCCAAGCCACCTTGAAGATATTAAAAATGCGATAACAAGGGCTGATATCAGGAAGATGATCAATCACGGGTATATAAAAGCGAAAAATGAGAAGATAAAAAGACCGAAAACAGGGAAAAAGAGGGGACAAGGCCCTGGAAGCAGAAAGGGGGCTAGGGGGGCTAGGACGCCAAGCAAAGAAAAATGGATGAATACTGTAAGGCCATTAAGAAAGATGCTGAAAGAATTGAAAGACCAAAATAAGATTGACGTTAAGATGCATAGAAAATTATATTTACAGATCAAGAGCGGAGCTTTCAGAAGCAGAAGCCACTTGAAATTATACTTGAAGCAGAGGGGGGTAATAAGTGAAGACAGGGCCTAGATTCAGGATGCCTTTCAAAAGAAGGTTTTATAAAAAGACAAACTACAAGAAAAGGCTAGGATTATTGCTATCAGATAAGCCAAGATTAGTGATAAGAAAATCATTGAAGCATATCAAAGCCCAAATAATCAAGTATGAGCCCGATGGGGATAAAACTATTGTCTCGGCGGACACAAAGGATTTAGGGAAATTGGGCTGGAAATATTCAACATCTAACCTGCCAGCAGCCTATTTGACAGGGCTGTTAATTGGGAAAAAATCAAAAAAGAAGAAGATAGATGGCGTTGTTGTGGATTTGGGGATAGAAAGAAATATTAAAGGCTCTAAGTTATATGCAGTGGTTAAAGGGGCTATAGATGCTGGATTGGAGATCCCATTTTCAGAAGAAGCCTTCCCATCAGAAGACAGAATAAAAGGTCTGCATATTGCTAAATTTTCAAAAGAGAAGGGAGAAGCTTATAAAAATCAATTTTCAAAGGTTAAGCCTGATAATATTGCTGAAGATTTTGAAAAAGTCAAGCAAAAAATAATGAAGGGATAGTATGAAATTTCAAAAAAATAACAGAGCAGCTGAAAGGAAAAGAGAAGATACTGAACAGGCTTTGTTGGGCTGGAAGCCGAGGACTGAATTGGGCAGGGATGTGTTCAACGGAAAAATAAAGGATATAAAAGAAATAATTGAAGGGGGAATAAAGATCAAGGAGTCTGAGATTGTTGATTTTCTGATACCGAGCATCAAGAATGAATTAGTGCTTATTGGTGGAAGGGCTGGAAAGGGCGGCGGGATCGAAAGAACACCTATCCGTGTATCTGCGAAAATGCACAGGTCTGGAAGAAGATATGGGTATTCTGCTTTTGCAATTGTCGGGAATGAAGACGGGATAATTGGGATAGGAAAAGGAGCCGGAAAGGAAGGAAGGATAGCGGTTGAAAAAGCTGTGAAACAGGCGAAGCTAAACCTGATAATTGTGAATATGGGGTGCGGCTCATGGGAATGCGAATGCGGAGAAGGCCACTCTATTCCTTACAGGACCGAGGGAAAGTCTGGGTCTGTCAAAGTTGTGCTGCTGCCTGCGCCTAAAGGCATAGGGCTGGCTACAAGTGTTGAAAACAGGAAGCTGCTTGCTCTTGCTGGGGTCAAGGATATCTGGATTAAGACTTTTGGCAATACTAAAACCAGGTATAATCTCACTAAAGCTACGTTTGAAGCGCTGAAGAATCTTCATAATTTTAAGGGCGGTGAATGAGTTGCTGGCAGCTGTCAGAATAAGGGGAAGGGTGAATATCAGGGATGACATAAAAGATACTCTAGGGATGCTTAGGCTGAACAGGATCAACCATTGCGTGCTTGTCCCTGAGACTACTGGATTCATTGGGATGCTGAAGAAGGCTAAAGACTGGATCACCTGGGGAAAAATTGACAAGAAGACTGCTGTCAAGCTGTTTGAAGCTAGAGGTATGATGGCTGGAAGGAAGAAGCTGATGGGTAGTGATTTAAAGAGGCTGACCAAGCATGAGTCTTTCGAAAGTTTTGTTGATGAATTAATGAAAGGTAAAGTCAAAATGAATGATTATCCTGGGATAAAGCCTGTTTTTCGGTTGAACCCCCCTAAGCATGGGTACAAAGCTACAAGATTGCCTTACCCTAAAGGGGATTTGGGAAACAGGAAAGAAAAG
Organism: Candidatus Aenigmarchaeota archaeon CG_4_9_14_3_um_filter_37_18; assembly: GCA_002789635.1. Lineage (GTDB taxonomy): Archaea > Aenigmatarchaeota > Aenigmatarchaeia > CG10238-14 > CG10238-14 > CG10238-14. The sequence continues at coordinate 7,764 of PFTQ01000037.1, forward strand.
ATTAATGAACTGCTGGAAAGGATGATCTAGGCGGTTAAAAGTCGTCTTCTGTTAATTCAGCGTCTATGATAATGCTTTTAACAATTTTTGGGTGTAATATTTTTTTCGTATGATAAGGAACAGTTACTCTAACACCCTTAGAATTATTGAAAATCATGTGACTTCCACTCTGCCTTGAAAGGGTGAATCCCTTCTTTTTGAGAGTTTTAATCATTTTATCGGCGGTAATTCGCGGTATTTTCATACTGCCACTTCTATCTGGGTGAGGCTTGTCATCTCAGATTGGAATATTTTCTCTCCGTTAATTATTCGGTCTTTTATGTGCAATTTCATAGCATCATAAATATTCTTTAAAACTTCTTCATAGTCGTCGCCCTGGGTGTAGCAACCTTGTAATTCTGGGCAGAATGCATAGTAGCCATCTTTGTCTTTCTCTATAACGACAGATAATTTGAAGTTTTTCATGACAACCAATTAGTAATATAGATAAGACACATTTAAAGTTTTCGGGAGAAGAGGGGGTTATCTGAATTTTCTTTGAGGAAGGTCAACGTTTCGATGCTATCTATTGTGGGACATATGTCCCATGAAGAATTCATCTAGAACATAATTTCAACCTATTTTACAAGGTTTTGAATAACATTAGAAGCTTCAGCCAATCAAAAACCGCTGGGATACAAGGCATTAACTCTTTCATCCACCAGTAGTTTGATCCCTTGCCTTTTCAAAATAAGGTCTAACTTTTTCGGCAAATACAAAATTATCAAAATCAGATTTGTCTATATATTCAGTTTCACCAACGTCAGGTCTCTTATGAAGATCACAAATTAAAAATATCGGTACGTCAATTCCTGAAGTTCTAAGATTTCTTATTACATCTACCCCTTTAACATTATCTTCCATATTGTTATCTGTAACTATCAACCCATATTTTCCTGTACGTCCTTCTTCTAATAATCCGGCTCCTGTCGTAACATATCTAGTTTGATAATCTATTCCAGATTCTCTATTTGCTCGAGCAAAAGAACCTTCATAAACTGACTGCCATCTTTTCAAATCATCTTCAGCAACAAGAATACTAAACATTATTATGGCACCTTTACTACCACTTTTCAGAAGTAAAACTATTTAAGTCTTCCTCCTCCAGAAACGTTAATAAATCTAACTAGACAAGATTATAGAGTAATGTTGATGAAAAATGGTAGTCAAAAGAACAAAAAAAATCCTTAAAAAAAGAGGCCACAGGACTGTTGGCTACGGGGCTGGAAAGAAGCATAGGGGAAGCGGCAGCAGAGGCGGGGTTGGAATGGCAGGCTTGCACAAGCATAAGCGAATGAGAGCCCTGAAGTATATGCCTGACCACTTCGGCAAGAGAGGCTTCAAGAGGCCTCAAAAGATGATTAAAATCCAGAAAATAATCAACATAAAGCAACTCGACCCGCAAATAGACAAGCTCCTTAAAGAGAAGAAAATCCAAAAGGAGAAGGACACATTCATAGTCAAACTTGATGATTTAGGCTACGACAAGCTGTTAGGAACCGGAAAATTGAATCACAAACTCATTATTGAAGCAAAAGCTTTTTCTGAATCTGCGATAAAAAAAATAGAAGAGAGTGGCGGCAAAACAATAACGGTTTGATGTCAATGGTTAAATTTGATATAACAAAACTGGCAAAATTCCTGCCGACGGTCGAAAAGCCCGTATACAAGCAGTCCTTGAACAAGAAGCTGGCATGGACAGGCCTAGTCCTCATAGTCTATTTCCTTATGTCTTCCCAATTGTTTGGCAATGTTTATGGAGTTTCCCCTGATATTTCATCACAATTCAAAAGCATCCAGATGCTTTTCGGTTCTGAATTCGGGACATTAATGACTGTAGGAATCGGGCCATTGGTTAATGCATCAATTATCCTCCAGCTGCTGGTAGGGTCAAAAATAATCAACTGGGACCAGTCAGATCCAGACGACAAGAAAAAGTACGAGGTTACGCAGAAGGTTTTATCGATTGCTTTCTGTTTTCTCATGTCTTTCGCATTTGTTATTGGCGGGGCTGTGCCTCCTGTAAATAATGCTTTGCCTACAATATTATTAGTGGTTCTGCAGCTGGGAATGGGTGGGTTAATAGTTATGTTCTTGGATGAGATTGTAAGCAAGTATGGCGTGGGTTCAGGGATAAGCTTATTCATTGCCGCAGGGGTTATAAAAACTATATTCATCGGCCTGTTCAGCCCATGCATCGCAGGCTCGGTTGCCGGGTGCGTGCTGTTTTCTTCAGGTAATCCGCCAATCGGCCATGTATGGTCTGTGCTTCTATATATTACGAACAGTGAGTTCGGCCAGATAATTATTCCATTGCTGCCTATAATTACAACCCTAGTCGTTTTCTTCATAATCATCTTCGCACAGGGTATAGCAATTGAAATCCCATTAGCATTCTCTGCAGTCAGAGGTTTCGGAAGGAGATGGGAACTCAAGCTCTTCTACACAAGCAACATCCCTGTCATACTTACAGCAGCTATGCTCTCGATGATAACCCTTGTAGGAGGGATGGCTGCAAGACCTACTTTAAGCGATCCGAACATGAAATGTGGTTTTATGGGATGCATTGAAACAACCCAGAATGGAGACCAGCCTGTAAGCGGATTAGTATATTACTTATCAGCTCCGCGGAATTTATTAATGGATGCAATAACAGGAATATTTACCTCAAAAGATCTTGTCAGGGCTTTAACTTATCTGACTTTCATGGTTACTGTCTGTGTTGTATTCTCTGTATTCTGGATAAGCACATCCGGGATGGATGCCGAAAGCATTGCAAACCAATTGATAGACAGTGGGATGCAGATCCCAGGCTATAGAAGAGACCCAAAAATAATAAAAGGGGTTTTGAACAGGTATATTCCACCTTTGGCTGTACTTGGCGGGGCGTCAATCGGCCTTTTAGCATCATTTGCGGACTTCACTGGAGCTTTAGGAACAGGGACAGGAATCCTGCTGACAGTAACAATTATATACCAATTTTATGAGCAATTAAAGAATGAAAGGACTGATGAAGCGCATCCGATCGTAAGAAAGATATTGGAGGGTTAAAAAATGTTTGAATCAATGATCAATACTGTATTTTCACCTATCACCGCTTTAAACCCACTAATAGCGATATTTATCATCTCAACTATACTTACAGTTGCAATATCGCTTGTAAACAAAAAGATGATGGGCTCGTCAAAAGCAGATGAGGTCAAGGAGAAGATGAAAAAAATCAGGGCAGATCTTTTAGAGGCCCAAAAAAGCAATGATAAGCAGAAAGTTGACGACCAGATGAAAAAAATGATGGGGATAAATTCAGAGTATCTTCAGTCGATGATCAAGCCTTTGGGGGTGTCGTTAATTATTTCAATGTTATTAATCATAACTATATTTCCATGGATGAGAGCAGTATATAATGGAAAAGTCATATTAACTATGCCTGAATTTATGCCTCTGATTGGGGGGGCTGGGCTGACATGGATATGGTGGTATATTATATGCTCGCTTGTTGTTGGTTTGCTATTAAGGAAAATACTGGGGATATAAATGGTTAGAAGAGCTTTAAGGTCAAGGAGCCTGAAAAGGACTCAGATGAAAGTACCTGGTGGAAGGAATGTCACCCATTATAGGAGAAGGAATCCAAATGTTGCTAAATGCAGTTGCGGAATGCCTTTAAGCGGTATTCCTAGGTTGAGACCGTCAGAATTTAAGAAGCTGAGCAAGTCTAAAAGAAGGCCTGGGAGACCTTATGGGGGTAACCTTTGCTCCAAGTGCAGCAGGGAAATTTTCAGGGAAAAAGTCAGAAAATTATAAATAGTAAAAAGTAGGTTAATCTTTTAGTGATTGCTATGGTAGAAATGGATATGACTCAATTGTCAGCAAATGGAGATGTAGCTATACCTAAAGATATTAGGGAAGAGTTGAAGCTAAAAAAAGGAGAAAAACTTCTAGCTATGAGCATAGAAAATACAATAATCCTAAGGAAGATTACAACAAATAAAGAAAGGATGAAACTAAAAAAATTATTGAAAAAAACTAGGTTCAAAGCTCAAAAAATTGGTTTTACTGAAAAAGAAATAGACTGGATGATACATTCACAGAGAGCAGGCAATTAGATGAAAATTACATTAGATACAAATGTCCTAGTTTCTGCTTTTATTTCAAAAAAAGGAAATCCTGCAAAAATTTTGAATTTAATTGCAGATATAGACGGGATCCAGCTTATTCTATCGGAAGAAATATTAGATGAGTTCAAGGATGTTCTGTCCAGGGAAAAGATAAAAGAAGTTTTTGGCTGGAAACAAAAAGATATAGACGATATTGTTAAGACGGTAAGGGACGCTGCTGTAATAGTCAAAGTAAAATCAGATTTTAAAACTGTAAATGAAGACTCAAATGATGATATGGTCTTGAATACTGCTTATGACGGGAAATGCGATTATATAGTATCTGGAGATAAACACCTGAAAAATTTGAAAATTTTTAAGGGGATCAAAATATTGCCGCCAAAAAATATGATTGATGAAATAGTCGAAAAATTTAAAGAGTTTATTATACCAATAGACAGAATAGAAATAGTCAAAGGAACTATTATAATTAAAGGGGGAAAAACTGAATTTTAGTCTAAAAGAAGGCCTGGGAGACCTTATGGGGGTAATCTTTGTTCTAAGTGCAGCAGGGAAGTTTTCAGGGAGAAAGTTAGGGAAAGTCAATAAAAGCTACAGGCAGCTATATAAGCCTTAGATTCCTTTATAACTTTTCCTTTCCAATTATTTCCTGAGGTGATGTAGGTGGCAACACTTACTGTAGGAAGAGTAGCTATGAAAATAGCAGGCCGAGAGGCTGGAAAATATTGCGTGGTTATAAAGGCCGCGAAAGATAATTTTGTAGAAGTAACAGGCCCTAAGGTTTTGACAGGCATTAAAAGAAGAAGATGCAACATAGAGCACCTAGAGCCCACAGAACATCAAGTAAAGATTGACCCAGAAGCATCAGACAGAGCTGTGATAGATGCATTAGAAAAAGATGGAATACTCAAAAAACTCGGCTTAAAAAAGCCTAGCCCTGAGGTTGTCAAGGGACCAGAGGGGAAAAACAAGCAAGAAGATAAAGAACAGCCTAAAAAGGAAGCGCCAAAAAAAGAAAAGAAAGAAGAAGGCAAGTCGATAAAAATATCCATCCCAACATTCGGCAGAGGCAAGAAAGAACAGCCTAAAAAGGAAGCGCCAAAAAAAGACAAAGCCGAGAAGAAAACTGAAAAGCCAAAGAAAAAGCCTGAAAAAAAGAAGTAATTTTCTTTTTCTTTTTAATTTTCTAATTTATTTTTGTGAAATCATATGAGACCAATCGAAGAATTAATCCGCTTTACCGTCATTAATATCAACAAGCCTTCAGGGCCGCTATCAAAATATATCGACGAAAAAATAGGGAAAATATTCCAAGCCAAAAAAATAGGGCATGCAGGGACGATTGATCCAAAAGCTTCGGGTGTGCTGGTTATAGCTTTGAATGAAGCGGTAAAAATTCTGAAAATACTCATGAAAGCCGACAAGGAATATGAAGGGATAATGCATCTGCACAATGACATAGAAAAAGAAAAGATAGAGCAGGCGATCAAGAAAAAATTCATCGGTAAAATAACCCAAATACCCCCAGTCCACTCACGAGTAGCGAGGAAGCCTAGGCAAAGGCAGGTATATTCATTCGATATCCTGGAAAAAAACGGGAAAGACGTCAGTTTTAGAATAAAAGTTGAGGCGGGGACATATATAAGGAAGATTTGTTTTGACCTAGGCCAGGAGCTGGGTGTAGGAGCGCATATGAAATTCCTCAAAAGAACAAAATCAGGAAAGTTTGAGATAAAGGATTCGCATGAAGTCAAAGAAGTGCAGGAAGCGTATGATGAGTGGAAAAAAGGAAACGAAAAGCCCTTGAGGAAGATATTAATCCCGATTGAAGACGCGCTGGACATAAAAAAGGTTGTTGTTAAGGATTCAAGCATCCAGAAGATAAGGAACGGCAGCCCTGTCAGAAAGCAAGACATGATGAAAGAAATGAAACTTAAGCTAGGCGAGGATGTTGCATTAATCTCAGAGTCAGGAAATATCATAGGCTTAGGAATTGCAAAAACCAAGAATAAGATCAAGACTGATAGAATATTTATGGGTTAAATTCAAAAGTAATTGATGATTGAAATGAGTATATCGAAAGAATTGATGAAGATACTGGCATGCCCGAAATGCAAAAGCAATGTCAAAGAAAAAGGTATGTTTATTGTTTGCAGCAGGTGCGCATTGGCTTACCCTATCCTGGATGGGAATGTCCCTGATATGCTGATAGATGATGCATGGGAATTGAAAAAAGCTGAGAAAGCGATGTTTAAGCATGGGCTGAAGCTTTAGAAATCTGATAAATTTAATACTTGGGAAAGCTTTAAAGTCAGCACTGTATAATTATCAATTGGTTTAATGATAATAATATCCAAAAAAACCCAGAGTTATGAAAGTCTAGTAAAACTAGAACAGATAGAACCCAAAAGTTGGATAGATCTGATCAATCCTACCAATGAAGAGATTGAAATGGTAGCAGAAAAAACCAAAGTAATGAAAGACTACTTAAAAGCAGCTTTGGATGAGGATGAAAGGCCTAGGTTCGACACAGAAAATGATGAGATATTGATCATCTTGAGGGTACCCTATGAAATCGGAAATGCATCTCCCTCGAAAGTGAAGACGATGCCTATTGGCATAATAATAAAGGGAGATTATATAATAACCACCCGTCTTTTCGACACAAATGTTATTAATGATTTTCATGAAAGCAAGATAAAAAGTTTCTTCACAAGCAAAAAAACCAGATTTTTAATACAGATACTGTCGAGAACAAACTACTATTTCCTGAAAAACCTTGATAAAATAGAGAATGAGATTGATAAGATAGAAAAAAAATTAGTTAGGTCCCTGAAAAACCAGGAGGTTTTTTTGCTATTTGAGCTGCAAAAAATGTTGATATATTTTAATTCAGCAATAATAGCAAACGGGCATGTTTTTGAGCATATATCCAAAGGCAAGGTCATAGAACTCTACAAGGAAGACGATGAATTGTTAGATGATATAATCGTTGAAAACAGGCAATGCTTGGATATGGCGTCCAATTATAGCAATATATTAAGCAGCACTCTGGATGCTTACACTTCTGTCATATCAAACAACCTTAATGATGTAATGAAGTTCCTCACAGCACTGACAATAATATTGTCAATCCCAACAATAATCGCAAGCATCTATGGGATGAATGTTAACCTGCCTTTCCAGACAAACCCTTACGCTTTTTGGATTGCAATAATCCTTTCATTATTTTTCTCGGCGTTAATGTTTTCATTCTTTGCAAGGAAAAATTGGTTGTAGGATAAGGATTAGATGTTATTTAAATTCTTACTTGTAATTTATAATTTATATTTAAGCCGAGGTGGCAGAATCAGGCAAATGCGCCAGACTTGAGGCATTCCGCTTTCGATGTGGAAGATGGCTTGACCCTGATTTAATGATGGACAAGGAGGTGGACCGAAGGAAATCTGGTGTTCTCCGGAACGTTAGGGTTCAAATCCCTACCTCGGCGTGACTGTTGAAAGACATTAAAACCCTAAAATCGGCGTTTTTGACTCTCTAACCATGCAAAATTTTATAAACTAGCAAACACTATCTATTAGATATGAGAAATAAAGCTATATCAGGAATAATAGCAACTATTCTTCTTGTGCTTATAGCGATTGCATTAGTAGGAGTAGCGTACGTCTTCTTCTCAGGGATGGTCGGTCAGAAAACATCAAAGACTTTCTCAATAGGGGAGACGGACTGTATTTCAAATCATATACTATTAACGTTAACAAACGACGGAACAGAACCAATAACAGTAGCAACTGATCTAAAAATCTTTGTAGAGGGAGTTCAAGACACATCTGTAACTTATAACCCCGTAACAACAATCGCAACACATACCACTTCAACACTTACCGGCATAGATAACACAGCTGGCACAGCACTTGCATCAGGCACTTATACAGTTATGATAGTAGGACCAAGCAACACCCAAAAAAGAGACGTTACTTGCTAAAACGAAGAATAGTTAGGAATTTTTTATTTTTATTTACTTTTATCAATTAATCCTTTTTCTCCCAAATAATTGTTATGTTTCCTATAAACTCAAACAAAGCCAACCTCAAAAGAGTAGATTATGACATTCTCGACTTCCTTGAATACCCCAAGACCTTAGAGGAGATAAAGGCTGCATTCCCTGGAGTAAATGTCACTGTCAAAGTATTGGAATTCCTGGACAAAGGATTGATAGAGGAAAAAAAGGAGAGGTATGCATCTAAATTCCATACAAGCGAAGTCAAAAGGATTATTGAAGAGTCAAGAGTGCCTGAAGACATCAAAAAGAACTTCAGCTTCTTCCTCTCGCAGATAGACAACCCGTTTGTAAGGCAGAACATCTTCAGCACAGAAACAAGGGAAAAGTCTGACACGGTTTTCTCGGTTATGACCAGGTCGCTGAACCAAGATATAAGCATCAAGGAATTAAGCCTGATGAGGCTGGCAATGAATGACCTGATGGAAAAATTAAGATGACTGGTTATCAGCCTGTTTTCGGTATCTTCACTTTCCTTCTCGCATGTGGCTCTATCATCACTTTCATCAGGTCAACTCCAGTGATTATTCCTACAAGCCTGTTCCTGCTCACCACCGGCATCCTGTGAATCTTGTGCTCCTCCATAAGCTTGGCAATCTCAATGAACGGTGTGTTCTGGCTTACTGTGATCAGGTCTTTTGTCATTATGTCCTCTATTTTTGTGGTTGAGATTTTGTGCATCTCTCTTTCTAGGGTTTCGCTGGACTTAAGGGTTTTGAATATTGTTATGACTACATCAGTCAGGCTTCCGCTTTTGAGCTCTGGAAGGTTGTCGATTTTAATGTCGATGAACTTGACTATATCTGTCACTGTAATCATGCCGACCAGCCTTTCACCCCTGACTACTGGCAGGCCATGAATGTCCAGCTCTGAGAAAAGCTTTGCCGCATCAAAAATAGAATCATTCGGATGAAGATAGACAACATCGCCTGACATTATATCTCTTGCTCTTTTCATGAATAATAGTTGTATTCCTGATTAAAAAATGTTGATGGTTAGGAATGATAGTCTTATAAATACCAATTTTTAAATGATTACCAGGTGAATTAAAAATGGTAAAAGATATAGAAGTGATAAACAGAGAGTTGCAGATTGGCGGGAGGATTACACTTCCGATAGAATGGAGAAGGGAGATGGAACTCAGGGTTGGATCTGAAGTTATTATGAGTAAAATAGATCATAAAATAATTATAGAGCCTCCATTGAAAATTACAAGCCTCAGGGGTGCTGGAAAGACCAAAAAACCTTCAAAAGACCCGAAAAGGGAGGCTAGAGATTACATGGTAGGAAAACTTATGAAGGAGTTGAAGAAATGAGTGTCTTTGTAGATTCCAACATTTACATCTATTATTTCGAGGAAAATGAAGAGTTTACGGACAAAATAGAAGACTTTTTTAAAAAAAATAAAGACACAGCAACTTCTACTCTAGTTGTAAAGGAGATTTGCTGGTATTATGAAAAGAAGAAAGAATTTGAAAAAATGAAGAACTTAATAAACGACTTGTTGAAGACTGAGGTCAAGATTTTGGATGTGACATCAAAACAAATTCTAAATGCATGCGAATTAAAAATGAAACATAAATCAATTGAACTGAATGATCTCATAAATTATAATATAATGAAAGAAAATGACATAGAAACCATATTTTCCAGTGATAAGCATTTCGACAAATTGCCAGGGATTAAAAGGAAATTTAGCTTATAGGCGTTCCATTTTTCACCGCTTTATCCGGCTTCAGGCAGACGACTTTCTCATGCTCTCCTTCTACTGCCGCAAGTATCATTGCTTCAGACTCTATTCCCATGAGTTTAGCGTGCTCAAGGTTTGTGATGAATACCCATTGTTTTCCTGAAAGGTCTTCTGGCTTGTAGTATGGTGTTAATCCCGCCACTACCTGCCTTTGGAAGTCGCCGAAATCCACTCTCATTTTGATTAGCTTATCCGATTCTTCCACTGCTTCCGCTTCCTTTACTGTCCCTACACGGAACTCCATTTTTTTGAAGTATTTGAATGGTATCATATCTTTAACCTCCGTATTTTTTTCAACTTCTTCAATATCATTAACATCTATTTTCTTAAACAATATCTCAGGCTTGTTTATTTTATGGCCAGGCTCTATGCTTAAAGAACATGCACTATCCCAAATGTTGCCTTCTTTTCTTCCGCTGAGGTTCAACTGATGCCATAGCCTTACACAAGAGCCTGGCAGGTAAGGGAATAGTAGAATGCTCAACGCCCGACATAGATGTGTGCATGTGTAAATGACTGTTCCGCACCTTTCTCTATTTTCCTTGATGAGCACCCATGGCTTGTTCTCCTGGAAGTATTTGTTTCCGTGAGCTGACAACTCAAGAATCTTCTGCAGCGCTTCCTTCAATTCAAGTTTCCCAAGAAGTTCTTTCACAATTCTAGAATAGGCTTCTATTTTTTTTATCAGATCTTTATCCTCTTTTGTCAATTTAGCAGCAGGAACTATGCCATCAAAATATCTGTCCATGAACGACAAAGTCCTGTAAACAAAGTTGCCGATGTTAGCAACCAATTCGTTGTTGACTCTCTCAACTAAAGCCTTCTCCGAAAAGTCGCCGTCATCAAAAGGCGAGATCTCGCGGAGCATGAAGTACCTGAATGAATCTAATCCATACTTCTTCACAACATCATTCGGATCGATAACATTGCCTAAAGACTTGCTGATTTTTTTCCCTTCTGTTGTTATGTAGCCGTGGACGAAGATCGACTTGGGCAGCGGCAACCCTGCAGACAAAAGCATTGCAGGCCAATAAACTGCATGAAAGCGGATGATGCCTTTTCCAATTACATGAAGGTCGGCAGGCCAATATTTTTTAAATAATTCATTTTCTGACCCATATCCCAGGCCAGAGAGATAATTAATCAACGCGTCAAACCAAACATAAATCATCTGGTTCTCATCGTTCGGAACAGGTATCCCCCAACCTTTCATTCTCTCCTTCGGGCGGGATACACTAAAGTCTTCTAGACCAGACCTGATGAAGCTCAGTATCTCGTTCTTTCTTGTTTCTGGGATTATTTTTAACTGGTCTGATTCTATCAACTTTTCCAGCTTCTTCTGGTATTTTGAAAGCTTGAAGAAATAGTTCTCTTCTTTTATTTTTTCTGGCGGCTTCAAGTGCTCAGGGCATTTTCCATCAACCAAATCCTTCTCTGTTAAAAAAGCCTCACAGCCCACGCAATACAACCCTTCATAAGTCTTCTTGTAGATGTCGCCAGATTTCAAGCATTCATTCCATAATTTTTGGGAAGCAGTCCAATGCCTTTTCTTGTCTGTAGTCCTGATGAAATCATCGTAGGATATTCCAAGATTATCAATAGTCTTCCTAAAGAATTCAGTATTCCTATCTACTAACTCCTGAACCCCAATTCCTTTTTCCTCGGCGGCTAGGACATTTTTTTGTGCATTCTCATCAGTACCTGTCAGGAAGAATACATCCTTCCCTAAAGATCTTTGAAATCTAGCAACCGTATCAGTCTGCAAGAATTCTAAAGCATGGCCAACATGCGGAGGAGCGTTTACATATGGAATAGCAGTTGTTATGTAGAATTTATTGAGTTTAGACACCTCTTTCATAGCATTAATTATAGTAGTTCTAAGCATTTAAGATATTTATTTGTTGTGTTTTGCAAATTATTTGCCTTGATTGAAATGCCTTAAATCCTATCGCTCCCAATTATTGGTATGCAGCAATTCCACAAACATCTGGAAGAGATCATAGAGAGGATAAACTTCCTAGAAGCAAGAAGAGTCAAGTTCGGCAAGTTTGTTAGAAAGATTAATGGCGAGTTCAAGATCGGCCCGAACGAAGAGATATCAGATGTCCAAATAATCAACAAGCTATCAGACAGCTTCCCTGAAAAAGTCAGCGTGGTTGGAGTGGACGGCGGCATAGTCAAAAAAAGCTATCATGGCTTAGATTTAATACTGATGAGAGCGGCTGGCGTAAACTTCGTCTATGAAAAAAATAAACTGAAGCATGTGAATTACTATCCTTCATCAAACCCTATACCTGAGCCGAAGATGCTGACCGATCCTTTCTCTGATAATGAATTGAGCTCCTGTTATAATTTTGAAAGGCAGATCATGGAAGTTCAGACGACTATTGATGCTGTGAATAAAATGAAGCCTGATGTTGTTTTTTTGGATGGGTCGGTTATACCTCATTATATCAACAAGCCGGACAACCAAAAGCTGAAAGACTATTATCAGGAGATGATCGGAAAGTATAAGGAGCTGTTCAAGATAACAAAAGATCAGGGAGTGATATTGTCTGGCATAATTGAGGACAGCCGAGGAGTAAAATTCTGCGATATATTGAATAGAAGGCTGATGTCGAAGATGGGATCGGAGCTTTCATCAGAGCTTCAGAAGATTTTAGAGAAGACGAAAGATAGCAACCTGTTGGTTTATATTTTAAGGAAAGGGGAAAGGACATGCATATTCAACTATTCCATGAACTCTGAGATGCATCCGGTGCTGAAAGAGTTTGAAAAAATGAAGAAATCGTTCCTCAGCTTCTATATCAAGACAGTTGAGTTTGACAGGCCTGTCAGGGTGGATTTTGTCGGGAATGGAAATGCTATTGAAACTGCGAATAAAATATCAAGCATACTCATGAAGACTTCTGGGCATGCGGGGTATGGCCTGCCTGCTGTATTGATTGAAGCCGACCAAAGGGCAAAGCTAAGCGAGAGGGATGTTGACATGTTTTATTCTGACCTTGTCGGAAGGGTTGGAAATGTTTCAAGCCTATTCAAGATGAGAAGGGAGATGAGGCCTTTTTAAGTCAAAATTTTTCTTGAATAATACATTTTTTATCTCTGAGAGAAGATTTAAATAAGATTACTCTATAATCATGCATAATTATTTAATTTAACTTTTAACAGTATGTTTATGGGCTATGATATTATTTCTAAAAAGCCGCTGAAGTCTCCTAACCTTAAGATAATCGACCATATAGGAACTTTTTATGGAACCGTGAACGGGGAAAAGCTTTGGGAAGTTGATAAGGTAGCGTGGGAAATCCTGAAAATGTGCGATGGTGAGAAAACAGTTGATCAGATAATATGGGGAGTTTCAAAAAAGTTTCAAATAGATATGGAAGAGATCAAGCCGATAGTGTTAGCAGTTGTCGATGAGCTGAAAAGAATTGATTTTGTTGATTTGCTTGATTAAATTCTGTTTTTTAATGGAAAAGAATATATAACAGATATTGTTATAATAATATAACAGATTTTGATGTTGTTGCAAAAGTTTACCAAAAGCGAGATAAAAATCCTAGAGGAAATGCTAGCCAACCCATTCAAGGGGTACTCACTATCTTTTCTAAAAAAAGAGATTGGAATCAGCTATATGAGCATCTTTCGGGTGGTTAAAAGGTTAGAGGAGATTGGAATATTAAAAGATGTTTCAATTTCAGGAAAAAAGCTCAGGGTGTTAAACTTTTCGAATCAATTGCTGTTAAAGCTTCTAGAAATCAGTGAAATTGAAAAGAAGATGAAGGCTGAACCGAAGCTGTCAGAAGTTCTTGATAGCTTAAGTGAAAGGTTAATTGAAACCTTCAGGGAAAAGTTTCTGATGATGATATTGCCTAAATTCCAAACCAAAAAAGAACTATTGGATAGACCGAAAATAGATCTTCTTATAGTAGCTGCTGAGCAGAACGAAAATTCCCAAAGAATTATAGATGAAATGCTAATGAAAACTGAGTATCAAAACATTGCAGCAACCCTGGTGTCTCTGGATGATTTCTTCTGGGAAATTAAAAAAGAATTTGAATCCTTTAAAAAAGCTTGGAAGGATATGGGTATAATTTATGGAGAGCAAGCCTTTTGGAAAGAAGTCTCAAAATTGAATGAAAAAAATATTATTTCTGACGAGATCTTGTATTCAAATATAACATAAAATTTTATGCCGCGTTAATCCTGTATAGAACTTAAAATTTGAAGGAATTATTGGAATTTTTTAGGTAAAATAAATATAACAATTAATGTTATACTTTATGAAAAACTTGTCTATTTTAGTAAAAGGGTTTGATTTTTTAAGGGCAATTATTTTATATTTATTATCAGTAAATTAATCATCAAAATATAGAAAATATTTTTTCTTGAAACATATCTTAAAGTCAATTTTTTGAGGCTTTCAGACAAAAAGCAAAATATTATTTAAACCAAAATTAAATAATCTTATAATTGTACTTGGGGAATGGGGATGCCTTTAAATAAAGTATTTTGTAGACGTGGTAGAATATTGCTAATTTATTCTAGGTTATCTTCACCCCATCCAATGGGGGGCTTATTTAAATGAAAAAGGCACTTTTTGATGCTGAATCCTTCGTATTTCCTATCACCCTAAGATGCCCTCCAGAAACTCTTAAAAGTTTTGGTTGGTTGAAAGATGGCTGAATACAACAAAAAATTATACTTGAGTGGGATATTGGTAGTCCTAATTGCATTGTTTTTTGCAAATTCGGTTTTTTCTGAAGAATTCAACATTTCAACTGACAAAATGGCCTATGTTGTGAATGAAACCGTGTATATTTCTGTTGCCGGCACCCCAAATTCCTTATTTAACCTGACGATAAATTATCCAAATAAAACTTCTACTGCCTTGAGTGATGTAACAAATGATAATGGCGAATATAGTCATAATTTAGTTTTGCCAGATATTGGAAATTATTCTGCTGTTCTTGAATCAACTAATTCCTCTCAAGAAATCATGTTTTTTGCATTTTCTTCAGGAAGCGGTCAGGGTATCCCCATTCCTCAGCCTGACCTCTCTGAAGCTTCTCCTAAAAGCGATTCTGAACTGCTTTTAAACACCACAGAAACAAATATAACAGAAAATGTTATAGATACGCCAATCACTGAAAATGTCTCTGATATTGCAAATAGAACAGAACAAACTTTGCCAGACATCAATGAAACAATTCAGGATTTGAATGGAACAGATACAGAGCAAAATGAAACTATCCAAGAAGGAAATATGACAGCAGGTGAAACAACTACAACTTCAACAACTACTGTTACAACAACAATTGGAACATTGCCTACAAACCTTCAAACAACTGTAACAACAAGTGAGATAACCTCCACTAGCAATGTGCAGACAACAGTTACAACAAGCGAACAGCCGACAACGATCAGCATTGTAACAACTACAAAAACCACTTCGCAGGAAATATTCACATCAACAGTTGAAACAACCCAGCATCCAAGCACCACAAGCGAAGTCACTACAACCCAAGGGGTCTTATCATCAACAGTGCAGACAACAATATACCAATCAACTACATCATCTGTCGTAACAACAAGCATTCTGCTGACAACAACCACAACAACATCTGAAAATCAGCCTGTTTTAGGAATAAGCATATCCTCAGAAAAAATAATCAGGGGAGACTTATTAAAAATAACAGCATCTATCCAGTATGTTAATGGCTCTTTAGTTTCATGGAACGTTCCAGACGGGATTGAATTGTTGAATGGATCTTCAGCCTATAGTTGTGCGTTGGCCGATAATAAGACTTGTGAATCATCTATCAGCCTGATAACATCTTTTATAACAAAAATTGGAAAGAATACTTTAGAATTGCTGATAGGCAACATAACACAGACAAAAGAAATTGAAGTTTATGCAAACACTACAACCGAACTGTCAGCGAATGATCAAGCCTATGCTAATGAAACCTTTTTAATATCATCCCAGTCAAGGATGGATGACGGCACTCCGGTGGAAGGGATTATAGCATTTTTTGTTAATGATACAGAAGTAGGGGAAGCCCAATCAAAAGATGGGTTTGCATCAATAAACACAAGCATCAATGAAGAAGGGAATTATTCTGTCAAGGCAGTCACCCAATCAAGCGGATACATATTATCATCCTTTTCTGAAAGAATGATAGAAATTGTTTCTCTGCCAGCTAATGAAACATCTGCAAGGGAATTCTTGGTGAACAGGTCTGAATTTGTTCAAGGCGAAGTTGTAATCGGCCAGGATGTTGAGTGGAACTTTACAGTCAATGTGACAAACACATGGAATGAAACTGTTTCGGGTATGATTGATATTGGAATCCCATCAGATGCAACATATGCTTTGTCATCGTTCGGTGAGCTGAACGGAAGCAGTTTAACTTTGAAATTGAATCCCCTAGAAGAGAAAGCAGCCATAATCAAATTCAACACCACCCCTGTCAGCGTGGATATAATAAATGAAACGATGATTGATTTGTCGTCTTTGATCCCATCAGACTCAAGCGACATCTATGTCTTCCAGAACAACAGGATGAAATACTACTTCCCTGACTACACATATGTCCGAACGCTGAATGTTGAGGTTCCAGGAGTGGAGAGAAAGATTCAGGTGCATCATAACTCCAGCTTACATTACAGCAATATTACTGTCCGGTTAACTGGGTTTGATGAGAACGCTACATTCTATAAAGAAGTCAATGATACAAAAGTTTCAGCAGAGAATGAGACTGAGTTTGCTAATGATACTTTGACCTGGGTTATTCCAAGATTGTCTGAAGTCAATGGAACGGTTGTATCAAACGAGACTATTCAAAGAGTGCAAGGCAATGCCAGGCTTGGAGAAGAAGTTCCATGGACTGTCAGCGTTGGCGAGTATAAAGTTGATTATAAAACCCCTGCTCCACAGAAGGCTGAAGAAGTTTACTCTGATGGAGGGCATTTGTATAGAAGGATAACTGTTTACTCGAATGCAACCGACCACTACACAAATGTTTCTGCCTACACTGATGCTGGGTTCGATGGGAAGCTGTATAGGATTGTTAATGAGACTAGGGTTGATGTGACAGGCGATCCTGAGTATAATGTTAGTGTTGGCGAAAGGTTGAAATGGAACGTTCCACAGCTGAGCGAGGATGTGTATGCAGTCGAGATCACCATTCTTAACGTCCAGTCATATCCGATGGTTGGCGGATACTGGGATGTTGCATTCAATGCTAGTGGAGTTGCTGATCTTTTTATAACTACTGAGAATGGAACGACTTTTGGCGAGGCTGCGATAGATAATGAATCAACATGGAACGATCTTGGCTTTGTTAGTGTTGCTCCGTATGGCGGCATATATTATTATATAGTAGAGATTCCTGAAGGGGAAAATATAACTGAAAGTGTTATTGATGAAAATGCAACAACCGCAGCCTTGGTTAATGGCAGTGAATATTTGAATGCAACTAATACTCCTGATGAAGCCTTGGATGGAATTGAAACAACATCTACTACAACTGTTGCAACAACATCAACAATGATTGGGCAAACTTCTTCTTCTATTTATACATCAGGCTTTGGCCTCCCATCAAAAGATTCTATTCCTGTGAAGGCAGAGTTTGGATTGTTGTTTGTTGTAATGCTTATTTTCTTGTTTTCCGGATTCTTTTCTTCAGAGTCGCCTATCACATGGTTCTTTGTCGGATTTCCTTGGTCTATTGCAAAAATACCTTCAGGGTTAGCGATGCTGGCAAATAATTCTTCTTTAGAGACCGAATCTATTGAATATAAATCATCTCCTTCTGACATTCAAAGGGTTGTTGAAGTTGCCTGCGGTTTTGCTAATAAATCCGGCGGTGTTATAATTCTGGGTAAATCATCTGGATTAAGTGTAGGAAAAAACACGATTGAAAGGATAACGAATGCTATTTCTGGAAACATCGAACCATTCTTAACAGTTAGGGTAGAGGCGGAAGATGGCAAGATAGTTATTACTGCCCCTGAGGGTTCAAATAAACCTTACACTGCTTACGGCAGGGCATTCATCAGGATTGGAAATACCACCCAAAGAATAAAGCAGTCTGAGTACGAGCGATTGTTGCTGAAAAAACACAAGGATAAACTCAGGTTTGACAACCAGGTTTGTGAAGCTGCTTCAATAGAGGATATTGACGAAAGTAAAGTTAGATGGTTCTTAAAAACCGCTAAAGCTGAACGTGGACTGGCTATACCTGTTAACGCTTCATTGATAGACGCTTTAACACAACTTGATTTAGTTCAAGGTGGAAAACTTACTAATGCCGCTATTCTATTGTTTGGTAAAAGACCGCAGAAATTCTTTTTGCAGTCAGAGGTTAAATGTGTTGCATTTCATGAGACAGAAGTTTCCAAACCATTTAAAGGGTTTCACTTTTATAGTGACAATCTATTCGAGCAAGTGGACAAAGCAACAGATTTTGTAATGGATCATTTAAGGAGACCATTGTTCATCAAACCTGAAAGCATACAAACCGAAAGACCATATGAAATACCACGCTTTGTTATTCGTGAAGCCATTGTTAATGCCGTTGCTCATAGGGATTATTATTCTACATCTGGAGCGCAGGTAATGGTATTTCCTGATCGCATTGAGTTATGGAGCCCAGGATTAATGCCAGATGAATTAACACTGGATGATCTAAGAAAAGTCCACAAATCCGTCCCTAGAAATCAATCGATTTTTGACAAATTATATCAAACTAAGTATGTCGAGCGGATTGGCAGTGGTACATTGGAAATGATCAAACAATGCAAACAAAAAGGCCTGCCTGAACCTACTTTCGAGCAGAAGCAGGGCGGAATGGTTCTGACGATATGGAGGGATATTTTCACCGACGACTGTCTGCAAGAACTTGGATTGAATGACAGGCAGATAAAAGCTGTAAGGCATGTTAAGGAGCATAGAAATATCGACAGAACAACATACGCTGATATAAATAATGTCGGATCTACACTTGCATATGAAGAATTAAATAATTTATTGTCTAAGGGTGTTTTTGAACGATACGGTAAGGGTCCTGCTACATATTATGTATTGCGAACGAAACGAACGATTAACGAACGATTAACGGGGAGTTATCTCGAAGACATTTTCACCAGTGAATATCTTCAGAAACTTGGGTTGAATGACAGGCAGTTGTATGCAATTGAACATGTTAAAAAACATGAAAAAATAACCAGCAAGGACTATAGGAAACAATTCAATATAACCCGTGAGACTGTGCATCAAGACCTATCCGACCTTGTAAATAAAAATATATTTGTAATGGCGGGCAAAGGCCCTGCTACTTATTATGCCTTTAAACGTCTGACGGTTTCTGACGAAAATCTGACGATTTCTGAACATACGGATATTTTCACCGGCGGATATCTGCAAGAACTTGGATTGAATGACAGGCAAATAGAAACAATTAAATATCTTGTTAAGCATGAAAAAATCACACGGCCAGAGTATGAGAAAATATTTAATGTCTCCTCAAGAACAGCAAATCGTGAATTATCCAAATTAATTAGCTTAAGGGTCATTGACAAAAAAGGCGCGGATGCTGCTATATATTATATACTGGCAGGCAATGGCGTGCAGTCATCTAGGTCATTCATTAACAGCAAAAAGTCCTTTTCCACTCTCTGGCCTTTGAAAATACTCACTCTTCCTGCGCGGCTGATTGGGCCACTGGCTTTTAGTCTAGGTAAGGAGAGGTTAGGAGGCAAGGAGGTCTCTTCTTGGACAGCTGAGGATGTGGCCGATCTTCTGGAAAAACACAACCGAAAAGAAAGCCAGACGCTTGAGTTCAAACCGCATGCAAGAAAGGACGATATTGGCGAGACGCTCTGCTCTTTTTCCTTCACCAACAGCGGAATTATTCTGATTGGGGTTGATAATTCTGGGAGGGTAATCGGAGCGGACGAAAAGGATGAAATCAGGGCAGCGAACAAATCCCATGACCACAAGCCAAGCATCTATCCTGAAATCTCTCGGGTTTATGTTGACGGCAAGCTTGTTCTTGTTGTTGAAGTTGAGAAGCTTGAAAATACTATACCTTCATGGAAAAACGTGACTTATCGCAGAGTAGGCGAGCATGACAAGCCGTTAAGCCCTGAGGAAGTTTTGAGATATGCTCGGGGTATGAGGATGCTTGAGTTTGACAGTCAGATTTGTCATGAGGCTAGTTTGGCTGACATCGATGAGAACAAAGTGAGATGGTTCCTGCGGACTGCTAAAGAGGAACGCAGACTCAATCTATCCGAGGATACACCTTTGAAGGATGCTTTAATACACTTGAAATTCCTGAAAAACGATAAACTAACCAACGCCGCCGTCCTATTATTTGGAAAATATCCAGAACGATTCTTTATCCAGTCAGAGGTTAAGTGTGTGGCTTTACCGACAACTGAGTTTGTTAAACCATATGATAGTTATCAGGTTTTTGAGGGGAATCTGTTCGAACAAGTGGATAAGGCAACAGCTTTTGTCCTCGAAAATATTCGCAGACCACTTTGGATAGAACCAGGGAAAATACAGGCTGCAAACCCATACGAAATACCAGAAAAGGCTATCAGAGAAGCTATTGTCAACGCTATCGTACACCGTAACTATTATTCGCCAAGTAAAACAGTGGTGCGTGTACATCCTGACCGTGTCGAGATTTGGAATCCTGGACAGTTGCCGCCTGAATTGAGTTTCGACGACCTTAAAAAATCCCATGAATCAATTCCATTCAACCCTCAGATATTCAAGCAGTTCTTCCGAGTAAAGTATGTTGAGGATATTGGTGGCGGGACTGTTGATATTGTCGGATTATGTAAAGCGGCTGGACTTCCTGAACCTGAATACTTAGAAACAAAAGCTAGTTTTATTGCATTAATATGGAGATCATTCCTAGTAGAAAAACGCCTTGCTGGTCTGAAATTAAATAATCGACAACGTCAGGCAATAGGATATGTTAGGGAATACGAGAGAATTACCAACAAGGAGTACAAAAATGAATTTAAAGTGGGTAGAACAACTGCATTGCGTGATCTAACCGATCTTGTTGAGAAAAATATATTTGAAATACACGGAAAAGGAGCTGGAATATATTATGGTCTTAAGTCTCATGGTGCAATTTCGGGCGATAATGGTGCAATTTCGGGCGATAATGGTGCAATTTCGGGCGATAATGTCAAATCCTTTACTAAGAGCAAAAAGTCCTTTTCCACTCTCTGGCCTTTGAAAATACTCACTCTTCCTGCGCGCCTGATTGGGCGGCTGTTCTCTAGGGTTAATAGCGGGCGGGATGCATCTGAAAGTAAATACACGCAGATTGTGGGAAAATATTTAAATGATAAATCTGAAAGAAATAATTATGACAGAGAAACACGAAGGCATGTACATTCACGAGACAATAGTCTTGAATGGAAGGGAAGTAAAGGTATCAAGGATCAAGCCAGAATATCTAACAACATTAGAAGAATTCGAAGCCTTCCTGAAGCCGATAGCCCGAAAAGTGGCGAGAAGGCAGATGAGAGAAGAAGAGATGAAAAAGCAAAGAAAGGCGTCCTAAAAACCAAACTAATCCTTGGATCAGTGTTTTTCTCGCTTGTCCTAATTTCAGCCCTTGGAATGAATGCATTTTCTGGCAGCGGGTATGCCTTGTTTGTAATTCCTCTAGTTATGGCCGGATTGTTTGCTAAAGCGCCTGGAATCCTGAAAGCTAAACAAGCATCCAATCCTAAGGCAGTGAAGCTTGCTTTGGAAGAGTTGAAGAAGAAAGGCAGGATAGATGTTTACTTGGACACGAACATACTTTGGGGTTATTTTGAAGACAAATACAATGAGCTAAGAAATAAAACAAGAAAAGGCCATGGAAAAATAACTGAATTTTTACTTGGAAATATAGAGTTGTTTAACTTTTTTGTTTCCTCCTGGGTGAAAGCTGAAGCTGGCAGACATCTCCGTGGATGGGGAGCCACTAAGGAAGAGGCTAATAAAATATGGTATGAGTTTCTCAGAGACTTAAAACCTGAATATATTGAAGAAATTACTTTTAGGAATGAAGTAGTAGATATTGTATTTAATTCTGAAGTTCCTTTCAAAAAACGTGTTAATAATATTTTGCATTTGCACATTGCTAAAATTGACAATTTGTTTATGCTTACAGGAGACAACGAGATTGTTGAGAAAGGCATCCAGTTCTACGACAAAGTAATGAGTTATCATGACCTGCGTGAAACAACAGAAAAATATTTAAATGATAAGACCGAATCTACAATTGATAGAAATGGCAGACAAATACGAAAAAATGATGGAGGAAGTCACTCGAGTAATGCCCAGCGGAAGGAGGATAAAGGTCCTTCGAGTCAAGCCAGAATATTACATAACCCACGAAGAGTTCGAGAGGAGACTAGAGAAAACGCTCAGGAAAATAATCCGCAGGCAGGAGAAGCAAAGAAAGGCATCCTGAAAGCCAAACTAATCCTTGGAGCAATGCTGCTGTCGCTTGTCCTTATCTCAACTTTGGGATCGGCACTGACTCAAGGCCAGACAGCCGCAATAGACGGGAAAACATATCAGACGATAATCATTGACGGGAAGGCTTATGCACTGATGGCGCCAGAGGATGTTGCAGGAAAGTCTTACACGATAAAAGGGGTGTATTATCCCGGCTTCAACTCCTCGGAAATAAATACTGAACGTTCTTTAGTCAAGACTCCAGGCAGGCATACGCTGCTGTTCACTTTTGGGGGCGAGTCTGCTTATGCGTACAATCTCGCATCTGATAATATAAGCTTTGTCCCGCCTAGCCCTGCAAACAATTCTGTTGTCTCAACTAACTGGACTTATATCAACATCTCAAGCGCTGAAGACCTGAACCAAAGCTTTCTTGAGTGGGGGTGGAGGAATGCGACAGGCTGCCAGAACTTCACGATGTCAAACGCTTCATTGGGGAACTGGTACTTTAATGTCAGCAGCATTTCAGACAATACTTACAACTACAGCGTTTTTGCTGAGAACCAGACTGGGGATTGGGTTCAGACTGGAAGGTATTTTGTCAGTGTTGATACTGCTTATCCAACTATAGATTTAGTCTCGCCTACTCTGGCAAACAACTCCTTCACTCCGAACAATTGGGTTTATGTAAACACGACAACATCAGACGCTAACAACCTCACCTCGTTCATCAACTGGAATAATAGCTTGGTCGTGTGGTGGAGATTTGATGATGCTGATGGAACCAATGTCACGGATTATTCAGGCTATGGAAATAACGGCGCTGCTGCTGGTTTTGCTTGCACAACTTTGAACTGCAACTATTCGAGCGGGTGGACTTCAGGAGGCAAGTTCGGGGCAGGGATGGTGTTTGACGGGGTGGATGATTATATCATTATTAGCGGCG
>PFTQ01000063.1 GCA_002789635.1 Candidatus Aenigmarchaeota archaeon CG_4_9_14_3_um_filter_37_18
TAGTTTTCTGAAATGAGTGTTCAAGAGAACCCCAAATTCAAGGACTAGAGAAATTTATATACATTGACATGAAATCCTGCCTCAGGGAGGTCGTTTTTTTATAGTTTAAGATGCCTGAAAGCACTGATTTTTCCATTACATAATACTAAATAATCACCATATTTTTAAATAATCTCCTATTTAATATAATTTTGTTTGATATGCGTTCCAAAGAAGACATTATAATGATCCTTTTGGTTATTATTTCGATGCTTTTATTGTTCCTTATTTTTAGTGTTCAACAAAAATATAAAGGATATGTTACTTTAGTTCAAAATATGAAAATAACCACTACATCTACAATGACTACAATTCAAACAACTACTAGTATTACAACCACCACAACTACGATTCCACAAGAAACCACAACAACAACCACTAGTACTGCACATGATCATGAGGAAAAATCTCGAACCGAAAATTTAACGGTTCATTTTATAGACGTTGGTCAAGGGGATTCAATTCTTATCGAACAAAATGATAAATTCATTCTTATTGATTGTGGCCGTTCTTCTACCAAAGTTGTCAATTATCTCAGAAATCAGGGTGTTTTTGAATTGGAATATCTACTTGCCACTCATCCAGATGCAGATCATATAGGCGGTTGTGATGATGTTTTAGAAAATTTTGATGTTTTACATGTTTGGGATAATGGACAAACACATGATACTCAAGCGTATCAAGATTATATTATACTTGCAAAAAATAGAGATTATTCTGTTGTATACAGAGGAAATAAAACTGATTACTTTAATATGGAAATATTATCTCCTCCTCAGGGGTTAATCTCTTCAGATATGAATGAAAATTCAATAGTAACTAAATTATCCTTCGGGAATATTGATTTTTTATTTACTGGTGACTGTAAAAGTGAATGCGAACAAGATATTCTAAATATTGATATATCAATTGACTCTGAAATTCTGAAAATTGCTCATCATGGTAGTAAATATTCTACAACAGATGATTTTTTAGAAGCTGTAAATCCTGATGTTGCTGTCATTTCTGTGGGTGCTAACAATCCATATGGACATCCTACCCAGATAGTATTAGATAAATTAAGTTCTAGAAATATTAAGACACACAGAACTGATATTGAAGGAAATGTTATTATAACAACCGATGGAGAAACATATTTTATAGATATTGAAAGCTCTACGATAATTTTAACCACAACGATGACTACAAGTACTACATTATCTATGACTACAAAATCAACAACTGCATCCACAACTACCATCCTTTCTTCTGAGAATGTTGTTATTTATGATGTATTGTACGACCCTCTAGGTCAAGAACCAGATAATGAAAGGATAACTTTGAGAAATAATGAAAAACAAACAGTTGATGTTGGTGGTTGGATGTTGACCGATGGGGAAGGAAATTATATCATTCCTGAAGGAACTATAATTATTCCGTATCAAATATGGAATGTATATGGTTATCAGTATAACCCTACAGGATATACGAGAGGTTTGTATTTAGCTAATAGTGGAGATTGTGTTTATCTTTATGATATTAATAATCGTCTTGTGGATTCTGAATGTTGGTGAAATTTATTGTTTTTTAATCTTCTGCTACTCTTGGGGCAATTACGAACCCCAACGAAACTTTATCCACGCTCGAGAAATCCAATCTCATAGGATAATCTTTCGACCACTTGAGCGTAGTTTCATCAGCAAGCTTGCCAGCTTTAATCATCTTTTTCAGGTATTCCAACGGGTATCTTGAAACAACAGACCCTGATGCAGTTAGGTCTAACAAACTTTTACTTCCTTTCTGCAGGCTTAGTTCTGTCGAGGTCACATCGCCAGATGCCTTCATATTAAACTTTTCGGGACTTGCCTCAAAGATAACAGAATCACCGACTATATCTGCATCCTCTATGCCGCTTTTCAACACATCTGTCTTCACTCTTATTTTTGCCTGGAAGTCCAGCTGGTCGATTGGCGGTATCTCGTCCTGAGATATGTCAAGCAAAGGGACAGTAAATCTTCTTCTAGAGGAATTATCCATGACTATTTCCAGCTTATTTTCCTTGAGCTCCATCAGCAACTTGTCTTTTGGCTTTGCTCTTTTCAGGACTGAGACTAGGTTTGAGATATTTATTGCGAGGCTCTGCTCACCTTCAACCTTGAACTCATCAAAAATTGTTGCAGGAAGCTTGAAATCAACAACCGCTACCATTGACCTATCAGCAGCAATCAAAGTCATCCCATTCTTATTTATTTTAAAAACGCCTTCATCTATCAGCTCGCCGATAGTTGTTATAGAATCCACAAATATGCTTGAATTTGACATCAATGCTTTAAACATCAATTACACCCCCATTTTATTATACAGCTCGTCAACCTTCTTATAAAGATTAACATTGAGATCAGATAAATCTTGAAGTATATCTGCTTTCAGCTCAAACCCATTATCTACAGGCATTACTGATCCGAATACTCTCACTAGTTGATTCAGGCTGATTGTATCTATTATATTAGGTAGGTCTGCAAATACTTGTAGTTTTGCTGAGCCGTCATCTATTACAAGAGTATCGTCCTTCTTGTCTACTACAATTCCCATGACCTTTACCTTGAAGTCATTCGCTGGGTTGATATCTGAGATTTTTCTCTTGCTGTAGTGGCTTGGGTTTGTCATCAATGGATTATTGGGATTGAAGATATAAATTGGTGAAAGGGGTTAGAAAAGATATTTTTCACTAGAAAGGAATAACTATTAATATTTTTAGCTTATTATAAGTTTGAATAAAGAAGTGATAAGATGGTATTTACAACTGACGGTAAGGTTCCTATAAAATTACTTTATGCAGAAGGTATTTACACAGTCGTTGTCGGTGATCAAAAAAAGATTTTTCTAGCTTCTTCAAGAAAAAAAGATTATCTTGGGATTGCTTATGTTAACGCTTTAAGATATATTACTGAGTTGTCAAAAACTTTAGGACAATGCTATTTAGAAGGTACTCGCCCAACAGATTCATCTGAATTTCCTGGAATGGTAAGAGAAGCAGAGGAAAGATATCTTCCCAAAGCTTAATTGATTTTATCATTTTTTTGATATTTTTATTTTATACTACAAAAAAAATATTTTCTCCATAAATACTATTATGTGAAAGAATCGATTCTGTTATAACTGGAGACATCAAATCGATCATCTATTTATACTATCACTGCCAATATATCACTTCTGATATACATGCCTTCATACAAAAAACTTATACCGAGAGGTTTCCTAAGAGCCTACATCCTAAAAATAATCGAAGAAAGACCGAGGCACGGCTACGAAATAATGAAATCCATTCATGAAATCAGCGGCTGGAAGCCTAGCCCTGGAGCAGTCTATCCAACATTGAAACACCTCAAAGAGATGGGCTTCATTCAAGAAGAAAAGACTATTGAAAACAGAAGATGTTACAAGATAACACAAAAAGGAAAAAACTTTCTAAAAGAATCAAGCAAAAAAAGGCATGACCTGAAAAAAACAATACAAGATTACGTCCATTGCATGAGCAGCCTAATTGGAGTCAACCAGGAAAAAATGGATAAAATAATGGAAGAATGCGACATGGAATTCATGCCAAAAGAATTCCACAGATGCATACACGAATTAATGGTTTTAATAGTCCAAAAATCTAAAAATGGGAAGAAAATATCTCAAATCAGCAAAATTTTAAAAGAAACAAGTGAAAAAATTAGCAAGGTTGATTAAAATGTTAGAAATGGCGTTAAGGAATGTGTTCCGTCAGAAGACAAGAACAGCTTTAACAGTAGTGGGAATAATGATAGGCATAGCGGCAATTGTTGCTTTAGGGTCAATCTCTGAAGGCCTAAGAGTTCAGATAGCAAAAAGTTTAGAGCAGTCAAGCGGTTTGATAACAGTAATAGAAAAATCAGACAGCGGCCTTTTCATGTCATTGAGCAGCAGTGAACTAAGCCAAGAGACAGTAGATGAAGTAATGGCTGTGAGTGGCATAAAAGATGCAACCCCGGTAGTTTATAAGGTGGGCTACTTGGAAGGCGACAGCGGTTTTGGAGAGCCTTCGCTCTTTGAAATAGGCGTTGATCCTGAAAAGATTGATTTGTATACAACAGAAGGGGCTAGGCTTGCAGAAGGGGAAACGCTTGATGATGGGGATACTGAATATGTCATGGCTGGATCAAAAATTACCGAAAAACTAGACCTTAAAGTCGGGGATACTGTAGCTGTTGAGGAAAAAGAATTCATTGTGAAAGGAATTTATGAAGAATTTGGGAATTCTGGCCTAGATTCCGGGATCATAATGCCGTTAGATATTGCAAAAGAACTCTTTGAAACAGACAAGTATTCAAGCATCATAATCTATCCGGATGATATAAACAATGTCGAGGATCTGGCAAAAGATATAGAAGACACAGTTGACGGGGTATCAGCAATAACAACAGCCCAGTTTGCAAAACAGATAGGCCAGATAGTTGATCAGATAGGTTTTTTTACTATTGGCATAGCCGGAATTTCAGCTGTAGTCGGCGGGTTAGGCGTGATGAATACTATGATCATGTCTGTCATGGAAAGAAGGAGAGAAATAGGTGTTTTAAAAGCAATAGGCGCAACAAACAGCTATGTAATCAGGATGATTTTGATTGAATCAACTATCATCAGCTTAATCGGCGGGTTGCTGGGGCTAGGTGTTGGTTATCTTGGGTCAAAAGCTATAGGCGCATTCAGCGGAGGCCAGGCACAAGGCATTGTAACTAGCAACCTTGCGTTAAATTCCATGCTCTTTGCATTATTTCTTGGGGTGGTAGGGGGATTATACCCTGCAAGAAAGGCTTCTCAATTAAGCCCAGTGGAGGCGTTGAGGTATGAATGATATTATTATTGAAACAAAAGACCTTTGCAAATACTACAATCAAGGAAAAAGCAATGAGGTCAAGGCAATAGAAAAAATAAATATTAAAATAAATAGAGGGGATTTCGCCGCATTAATAGGGCCTTCAGGCAGCGGGAAGAGTACTCTTCTGCATATGATCGGCCTCTTGGACAGGACTACATGCGGCAAAATCTTTTTTGATGGGAAAGATATTTCAGAGTTTACTGATGATGAATTAACAAAAATAAGAAGAGAAAAAGTCGGGTTTGTCTTCCAGCAATTCAACTTGATACCATTGCTCACGGCAATAGAAAATGTTGAGCTGCCTATGCTTTTAGATGGAATGGAAAAAGAACAAGCTAGGGGAAGGGCTGAAAAGCTCCTCAACAGAGTTGGCCTTGGGGATAGATTATATAATAGGCCTCCGGACATGTCTGGGGGTGAACAGCAGCGTGTTGCAATAGCACGAGCTCTAGCAAACAACCCTGAAGTTGTGATGGCAGACGAACCGACAGGAAATCTCGACACAAAGACTGGAAAAGAAGTTTTAGAAGTGCTGAAAAATGCCCAAAAAAAAGACTTCACACTTATTATAATCACTCATGATCCTAAAATCGCAATTTTTGCTAAAAAGCGAATAGAATTAAAGGATGGTAGGGTAATAAATGGAGGTGAATAAAATGAATAAAATGATTACACTAGCTTTAGTTTTAGCATTGATGCCAGCTTTAATGGCAAGCGTATTTGCAGGAAACCAGTTTACAATTGATGTTGAAACAGGATACACAGACCCATATCCAGTAGAGCCAGGGCAGAATTTTTTGCTGTCTCTTCAAGTAAACAACAAAGGAACAGAAAAGGTTGATGCAGCCTATATAGAATTGGACCCAGTATATCCGTTCACAGTATTGGAAAATGCAAGGAAAAGCGCCAGTGATTTGGGGGGAGGAGGGAAAAAGATAGTCGAATATAAGATGTTCGTGGATTCATCTGCGATATCAACAGTATATGAAATACCAGTCAAGGTAGTGTACGGCTCACTATCAACAGTGACAAAGAGTGTCCTTGTAAGAGTTCAGGGCACGCCCCAATTCGAGATAATAGATGTAAAAACGAATGAAATAAATCCAGGAGACAGGGAGTCTTTGAATATTCAAGTTGAAAACACCGGCACAGGAACCGCAAAAAAAATGACAGCAACATTTACATCAAGCTCTGAGATGATTAAGCCTATTTTCTCTGGAGGAAGCGTCTATATTAATGAATTTGGAATAGGAAAGAAAGAATGGCTTAAGTTTGATGTTCTTGTAGATCAGGATGCAGAATACGGAGTGTATACAGGGGCTGTTGCATTGAAATACAATGATGAGTCTGGAAC
Organism: Candidatus Aenigmarchaeota archaeon CG_4_9_14_3_um_filter_37_18; assembly: GCA_002789635.1. GTDB lineage: Archaea > Aenigmatarchaeota > Aenigmatarchaeia > CG10238-14 > CG10238-14 > CG10238-14. Next base: position 6,273 of record PFTQ01000063.1, read on the forward strand.
AAACCACACAAACACATACAACATTGGCATACTTATAAGCGGCGAGCCTAGGTTTGATGTTGTAAAATCTGAAATAAATGCAAAAACCAGAGAGCTGGAAATTGAAGTGATAGATTCTGGCACAGCAAAAGGCGTTGCGATAAGGGGAGAGCTTTGGGTTAATGATAAATTGATTGACACAGATTATGTGACCCAAATCAAGATAGACAAAAAATCCACTCTTAAATTCAACGCCCCAGTAAAAGAGACCACAGGCGTGCTTAAGCTGTATTACAAAGGGCCGGATAACAAGGAATTTGCACAGGAAGAAAAAATAGCATGGAAACCTATTGGGGGCGCAAATACAATATTGCTTTTAGTCGGCGTGGCTGCAACTGTTCTATTGATCTGGAAAAAGCCATGGAGAAAAATAAAGTTGTTTAAAAAGAAGAAGTGATTTTTTAACTTCTTCTGCTAAACAGCCAGGAGCTGACAAACATCATAACAGCAGAGAATCCGAGAACAAAAGGCAGAGTGATGCTAATAGGTATGCTTGAAACGCCGACAATTATGCGCCTTAGCAATTCAACAGAATAAGTCAACGGATCAATGTATGAGGCAAGCTTCAAAACAACTGGAAGGTCTTTTATTGGGAATAAAGCTCCAGACAAGAAGAACATAGGCATTACTAAGAAATTGAATATCAGCTGAAACCCTTCAACATTATTCATCAAGGACCCAATAGATATCCCAATGCCAACAAGCCCTATCGAAATCAGAACCATCAAAGGAAGAATTAAAGCTGCTGTCAGCAAACTCACTTTCAGCCCGACTAAAATAGCTATTATCATTACCATTGTTCCTTGGATGAGCGCTGCAGCAACAGTCCCAAGCGCCTTCCCAAAAACTATAGACACCCTAGATACCGGAGCTATAAGCATCTCCTTCATAAACCCCAACTCCCTGTCCCATATTATTGATATGCCGGATGAAACAGAACTGAACATTATGCTCATTGCAATAACACCTGGAGCAATAAAAGACATGTAATCTATGCCAGACCCTATATCAATTGATGAGCGCATGCTTCCTCCAAATATCAGCAGCCAAAAAATCGGCATAACAAGCGATCCAATTATTCTCTCTTTCTGGCGGAAGTACCTGATCATTTCCCTCAGCCAAACAGTATATACAGCTTGTATATTGCTCATCTTCCATGGCCTCTCATTCTAAATCCTTCGCCTCTTTTTAACTGTTCTTTTAAACCAACAGTTTCTTCCCTTATTTCTCTTCCAGTCAGCTTCAAAAAGACATCGTTTAAAGTTGGCTTTCTTATATTGGCTTCAACAACTTCTATTTTATTTTTTCTGCATTTTTCCAGAACTTCTTCTATCTGCTTTCCTGCATTCTTAACTGACAATATGATCTGGCCGTCGAATCTTTTTGCATCCTTGAATATTTTTAAAGCCTTGGCAACATCCCTGTCGTTTAAATCCAGAATAATTGTATCTCCGCCTAAACTGTCCTTCAATTTCTTGGATGTGTCCAGAGCTATGATTTTTCCGTGATCAATGACAGCAATCCTGTCGCACAATTCATCCGCCTCTTCCATATAATGCGTAGTCAAGAAGATTGTCATCCCGTATTCTTTTTTCAATTTGACAATATAGTCCCAGACATGCTTTCTAGTTTGCGGATCTAAGCCAAGGGTAGGCTCATCCAAAAACAAAACTTTTGGATAGTGGATCAAGCCTCTTGCTATTTCCAGCCTCCGCTGCATTCCGCCGGAAAACGTCTTAACAATTGAATTCTCTCTGTCCCTCAATTCAACTATTTCTAAAACCTGGTCTATTCTTTTTTTCCTGTCAGGGACTCCATATAATCTGGCATGAAGCTCAAGATTTTCTCTTGCTGTCAATTGGTCGTCAAGTGTCATGTCTTGAAAGACTAGCCCTATGCATTCTCTCACTTGATTATGCTGGGAAGCAATATCATAGCCGCATATTTTTCCATCGCCAGACGTCGATTTAAGCAATGTGCAAAGCATGTTTATTGTTGTTGTTTTTCCCGCGCCATTAGGGCCTAAAAAACCGAATATCTCTCCCTTCTCAACATTGAATGTAACTGAGTCTACTGCTTTGATGCCATGGCTGAAGGTTTTTGACAAATTTTTAACTTCGATTACATTCATGCATATCAACTCATAATTGGGTTGCTGTCTATTTTAATTATCCCATGAATTGATTTATCTGTTAATTACGAAGTAGAATCATGAAATTTGACCGTGCCCATGACATACAAGTTAAAGTGAACAGGATACTCTTCATTCTCGACCTCCCCCACATAGACAGGACAAGAGTTGTATGCATGAGAAGCTGGGGGTCAAAGTCCAATGCAATAGCAAGAATATGGAGCATGCCAAGAATCTGGCAGAAAGCACTTGGAATAAAATCGCATTATGTGATTGAAGTGA
>PFTQ01000023.1 GCA_002789635.1 Candidatus Aenigmarchaeota archaeon CG_4_9_14_3_um_filter_37_18
AATATGTCTATGTCAGATTTCGGCTTGAACTCGTCCCTCACAACCGATCCCATAACAACAATGCACTTGATCTTGTTCTCGTATTTCTTCAGAACCTTGTCTTTGAGCTTGTTGACCCTATCCATCCTTTCTTCTTTCGTCTTCAATTCCTCAAAATTATCCCTGTTTTGCTCTTCCTTTTTTCTTTCCATTTACATCAAACCTGGCATATCTATCTCCTGCAAATCCTTCGGCAGAAGCTTCCTCATCCTTTCTATTATGCCCCTGGCAAGCTTATCTGCTTTTGCCACATACTCTGGGTTAGGAGTCTCAATGATTTTATGATCTAAATCCTTCCATAGCTTGTTTAAATCCTGGTATTTTTGAATATACTCCTTCTCTAGGCCTTTCTCCTTCACAAGTTTCTCAAAAAATTCTGCCATTCTCTTATGGTCGGGCATCTCTTTGTAGAAGTGCATTATAACCGCTTGGCAAATGTCTGTGGCCGCATACCTTAAGTCGAAGACATCTGCTTTCCATGAGGCTTCCACTCGCTTGACTAGGCCTTCGCAGGATTTTGTCTTCAGGCTGACAGTCTCATCGCTTGGCGGGAACAATCCCATCTTAAGCATTCTTTGTACGGGTTTAATGAACCCAGTGTCATAAATTACTAACCCATCCCTCAGGAAGTTGAATAGCTCGGGTGACCCTGTTTTCATCCAGTTCCAAAACTCAGTGAGGCCGTTCATCTGAACATGGATGTCTTTCATCTCCTGGCCAGTCAATTGCAATTGAGTCCTTATCTTGAGCAAGTCTTCTGTCCCTTTAGTAGCAGTATCATCAGCAACAACCCAGACATCTATATCAGAAGTTTTCTTCATATCATTTCTTGCTGCCGAGCCGAAGATTAAGACGGACTTGATTATGTCGCCGTGCATTTTCTTGATTGTTCTTGTGAATTGAATGACTTTTGAGTAGTTGCCTTCATCACTCATATCCAAGGCTTCATGTTTTTTTTGGTAGGCTTCTTTTTTTGTGTCTTTCTCTTTTTTAATATCATTCTCTAGGAAGAGCGGCTTCTCAAGCTCCTTTTCAAAATCGAACTGAAATGACATGCATACACCTTTGTTTTTCCTAAATTAATAAGTTACCGATTATCTTAATTCTTCTTTCTTCCATTCTTCAGGCCTTTTTCCAGCCTTTAAGGCAGATGCCCCTAATAGGGTGTATTCTTCCTCTGGAAATTTCAGCATTCCTTTTATTGGGTCAAATGTATGCTCGAAGATTATTACTTTCTGCCTAGCTGCATCCTGCTCTTTTGGTATGACAAAGAAGCTTTCAGGCAACTTGTCTGGTGGAACATTTTCTCTCATCAACTCAGCCATAGCTTTCAAAGCCCTCACACTCCCTGCAAATGGATCTTTGAATCCCCCTCTTTCGAAGATTAAGTAGGTTAAATGATCCTTCCCCAGGCCTGCTTCTTTTAATAGCCACAATAAACGATAAATAATCTCCCTATCCTCTGGCCCTATAGGCTTGTGTGAATGGAGAGGCGTTGGCACTCCTGAATGCACAGTCTTGACATACCTCCCAAAGTCGCTTGTCAGAGGATTGTTTTTTAACTCGGTCAATTCCTGAAGCGGATCAACGCCTTGAGTTGCCAGATGCTCAAAATCTATAAGCATGAATATTTTGTCCCAGTGCTTGTATTTTGGCTCTCCGTCCCCTTTAAGGTTGTTTCTAGTGTGCTTGATTGCCAGGTATATTTGTCTAGGCCTCCATAACAAAAATCTTCCGCCCTGGCTGGGGTCTCGGGCATCTGGATTTTCTATTGCTATGCAGAGTCCATCTAATGCTTTCAACAATTTTTCCTGCTGTTCTTTTATCCTGCCCTTGTCTGGCTCTGTGATTTCAACTTCTTTTTTTATCACATCTTTTAATTCTCTTTCCATCCAATCTACTAGTTTTTCTAAGTGGCCCTGAAGGAATTTAGCCGCAACCACCCCATAATAGAATTCTTTGAATGTTTTTATCAATTCCTTGTCTGGGTTTCTTTCAATGTCCCTAAGTGTTCTTTCCAGCCAGTTCAACCTTCTTTCTTCTCTGGCAGCTTCATCTATGCTCTCATCCCACCCGTCATCAATTCTATCCTTTGTCTCATCATAGGGCTGATAGCCTAGCTTTTCCAAATCATCCAAATACAGCTCTACCATATCCTTCCATATTTTGTCATCATTATGAATGTAAAGCTGGTGGGCAATAATATAATACGCCATTTCTAATGTGGCTCCTGTCCTTTCTTTTTCATACCAGTCTCCCTTCTGGGTAAGCTTATCAAATACAGCCGTCTTTATTGTCCTTTCCCGCTTTTTCTCTATCCTTCTTCTGATAATTTCATCTGTCCTTTCTCCAAGTATCCTGAGCCTGTTCAATAGGTTTATTTTAGAATGGTATGGGTCTCTTTTCAAATCATTTATAAAGCTCTGGAAATAGTCTGAGTAAGCTTTGGTGGCTTTAACCTCTTCAGGGGTCAGTCTAAGTACTTCCTCTATCGGCTTATTCAATTCCCGGGAAATATCTGCGGCTATTACACGGATTACTTCATTAAAGCTTCTCTCTACTAAAGCATCTTTTATTTTGCCAAAATTGTCGTCTATTATCCTGTCCATCTCCTGATCCATTGCTGTCTCCAGTTTCAGGTTAAGCTCCTGCCCGACTATAACCCCGCCAAAGGCGCTCCAAAACCTGTACCTGCTTTCGTTGACAAACCAATTAGCGAGCTTTTCATTGTTCCTGAACACTTCCCCAATAAAATTCCCTTCATGATCAGACATTATTATATGCAGCCTAGAACCGGCATACGTAAATAATTCCAGCCACTCCCTTAAGCAGGAATGAAAGTCAATATATTTAGCGCCGGCATGGACCGCGGATTTGATGGATTTTTGCAAATGCTCTTGGGCAGTGCTCCACTCTATTATCTCAGGAATGGCCATCTGTACTGTGAGGCTGCCGTGAAAAGTGATGTCGACGCCCTGCCTCTCAGCTATATACCTGATTTCCTTCCCCTGTGTGTAATTGACTTCATGGGGAACATCTGATGCAAGCTCAAGAACCGCAGCGCCCCTTGTCAGAGTGTAAGAGACTTTGCTGATGATGTCTGCTAATTCTTCGCCTCTAGCCACTCCATACAAGCCGCTAGTAGTCCCAACCCTGAATTTTAATCCTTGTTCTTCTGTTTTCATTTGCTCTGGAGCTATTGAAGTCTGTATCTTTTTCAGGGAAAATTTTTCTTTTAGGTTTTGCAATATTCCCATTCTTATACACCAGGAACTCCTGCTTTCTGCTTAAGCCATGCATCAAATTCCAAGAAAGCGATGCCAGGTCCCCTCTGCATCATTTTTGACATCCTCTCGTACATCATCTTTTCGTAAGGGGTTTTATAAGCAAACATCAGTTCATTCAGGCCTAGTTTCGCAAGCACGCCTTTTGTCTTGACATTAAATTTTTCCAGCCTTTCCCTGAATTTATCAAAGTCTTCTTTTATTTTGTTGGATTTTTCTTTTTTCTTCTTTTCATCTTTCTCTTTCAGCCATTCATCGCTTATTTTGCCTTGATCAAAATTGAATTCAGGGTATTCTTTTTTGAGTATTTTGTCCAGCTCGCTTATCCCGCCTTTTGAATCCAGCTCCTCGTAGCCAAGCAATAATGTGATCTCCCTTCTTTCCTTTTCCCTTATAGCCTGCAATTCCAGCATATGGCCAATTATTATATTTTGAGTCGCATTAAAAGCCTGCATTCCTGTCCACATCATATCCTCCATCATTCCCCCATTCGGAAGTTTTAGAACGTATCTCAATATAGGTATTTGCATGAAAATATATTGGGGGCTGAATTCCCATCTTGGGCCAGCTTGTATCGCTTCTTTCTGACCTGTTTGAGCATTACTATCATAAAGTTCTGGGTTTGAGAATTTTCTGTGAAGCTCTTGAATCTTTTTGGCGACATCAACTGCAGTCAATCTGACGCCATGCTCAGCGTATATCAATTTGAGTATGTTCCTCAAATGCCTGTCCATCATTGGAACTGCAGGAAGAGTTGGGAGGCTTGATATACCCTTATCCTTAAGAAGTTTTTCTTCTTCTTTATTAAAACCTGCTTCCTTTAGCGTGACATCCTCTGCTATTCTTGGATTAGGATAAGGCTCTTGCTTCACAACAAAGGGCTTCCATACCCATACTTTCCATTCGTCTAACGCAATAGCCTGGGCGTCTAACCTATTCCAGTCATATGTCTGTTCTGCAGCATCTTTTGGGTCACTTCTCATTTCTTTAATGGATTTAAACTTAGAAATCAATGGGATAAGATCTTTTCTTGTATCTTCTATTGAGAATTTCCTTCCCATAGCCAGCTGCTTAAGCCTTTTGTATCTGCTGATGATGTTGGTTAAAAATCTTTCTTTCCAATCCAAATAAAGCTCATGTTTTGTTTTCAGAATTATAGCTTCTGCTCTTGGTATGTCTAATCTTTTTTGAATGTCATCTACGCTAAGTTTTTCATCGTACAAATCCATGAAATCTGCTATTATTGTCGGCCATCTTGGGGCTATTCCCCTTAGGCTTACACCCTCGCCTGTATGCGCATCCACCTGATCGATAAACATAGCCTTAATAACATGCTGGGTTTCCTTGCATTTTTTTTCAGCTTCTTTGATTCTTTGCTCATCTTTCCCTTCCTTCGCCATATCAAGCTGTTTTTTAGCGCGTGTAAGCTCTTGAAACCATTTGAGGTATTCAGCGTACTTCCTGAGATCGTGGTCGATCAGTTCAAAATCTTGGACTGCCTGAACTAGGCCAGCGAACCCGCTGCTTATCTGGCTGTTTAGCCGCTCTTTCTGCTCCATCACAAGTGAATAATACTCTTTGTAGACAGGGCTTACTTCTATTTCATGTGTGACTTCATGCCTTTCATACCCCCATTTTCCCAACTGGAACATCATAGCTATATAGACCCCGCTTCCAGTCCCCATTGGAAATTCTAAATCAAGGTTCTTGACACTTTCAAAAGGCTGGGCAAATATCCCCTCCCCAGGAAACATTCTAAGGTCTATTGGCTCTGTATCTTGTTCTCCTTTTTTGTTGTAAATGGGGGTTCCTGTAGATGGATCAAATTTTTTGATTTTTATTTTTTCTTGGCATTCAGGCGGGCATGGACCAGATGGATATCTCATAAATATAATTGGTTTTATTCTAATAAAAACTTACAGCTTAATCAGCAAGAACCCAACACCAACCATTATTATCCCAAGAACTACCCCAGCTTTTGCCATTTCATCTGGCTGGTTTTTTGAATTAAAAGGAAAGGCCACAATCATCATTGCCCCGAAAGCTAAAAGACCCCATCCTATCAGTTTTAAAAGCCACATTCTCTCAGATATAATTTAGCAGTTTTAATCCTAAATAGATTAGCACAGGTCCGCCTAACAAAGTGACTAAAAATACATTTTTATCCCTGTCTTTTACAAGAAAAACCCCGCTAAAAATAAGTATGCCTCCTATTGTTAAGCATATGCTCCCGACAATTTTATTTATTAGCATATTTTCCCTTTCCTGTTAAGACTCTTCTAGTTCACTAAATTTATGAAAAATTATTCTTAGCTCGAGCTTCATATTATCACTTTTTATTATAATATTATCACTATTAGTGACAAATAAACCTTTCTTTTCAAATGTAAAACCCTTCGTATTACTAAATCAGGAAATTTATATTAACATGATTCTAAATAATATAAGGATATTCCAGTGATGCTATGCCTATATTTGCAAGAACCAAGCTTATAATTCATGACGACTGCTTTGAGCCTTCAGCCTTTTCAGGCCCTGACATGTCCTTTAAATACAAGGGAAAAGACCCGCATCTTGCTTACAATAAAATAAGGGAGATGTTCTGGACTGTTTTTGGAGTAAGGGAGACTGAGCGCGTCCAAGAGAAGAATTATACATGGGATAAAAAAGGCAACAGGGAGACTTTTTCAGTTGCATGGTATATAAACAAGGACATGGACAGGTTATCATACCTCCTCTTCAACGTCAAGATGAAAGGCTTTATAGAAACTACAGAAAACGGAAAAGAAGGGGAGCTGAATGTTGAAATAGCTGGTGTCATGAGAACAGAATACCCCCAGGATAACATGTGGGAAAGAACAATATTCTATGAGATGGCAAGGGTTTTTTGGCATAAGGTTTTCTACAATGATAAAAGGGAAAAATACATGGAGATATGTAGGGAAATATCAACCAATTTCACAAAAGAGCTTAAATCTTTCTTCAACCTATTGCCGAAGAGCGGGTGAAATGATTGGCTAAAATAACAATGGAAGATGATTGCCTAGTCCCAGAAGGCCAATTAATAATCAAGTTCAGCGGGCCTAATCCTTTCAGGGCAGTTCAGGGGACGGCAAAATTTCTCAGAAAAGTTTGGGAAGTTGAAGCAAAAGACTACTGGGAAAGGGATTTCAGGTATAACCCAGATGAAGATCCAAGGGGATTCTTTCTGACTTCATATATTAAGAAAACCTTAGACGGCTTCACTAGTGTGATTATAGAAACGATAATTCAAGGCAAACAACCATCCGACCCAAACAAAGAAGGCTGGTGCGAGATAAAAATAAGCGGTGTTTTGAAGACTTCATTCGGCGGAAGCACAATTTTTCAAGATACAAAAAATCCGATTGTCAGAAGCTTCTACTGGTTCTACGACAAATATTTCCACAGAATGCAGAGAATGAAGTATTTGGATTATTGGTGCAGGCATAAATTAGGCGAATTAAAAAGATTATACCAAGAAGCATTAGAAATAACGCCAACAGGGGAGGCAAGAGTACTATGAGCATCTTCAGCAAGATTAGGAATAAGTTTAGGAGAAAAAAGTATGATAACCTCGAGGATTTGGAGAAGTTGACAAAAGGATTGCCGCCAGCCCCTCAAGAAATATCAGCGCAAACCAGCCTGCAAGAACAAGATCAGAGAATACACATGGACAATGTCAAAGCCAGGCTCGACTTGATACTGACAGAATTAGACAACCTTAAGATGCAGAGCCAGATGGCAGCTGAACGCCTGAAAAACATCGAAAAAACATTAGCGGATATGAGAGGAATAAAATACTACTAAGCCTGCAAGGAAAAACATCTGCATCATTCCGAATAGAGTGAATTCCGGCAGTGTTACTGGGAGCCCGCTGGAATTGCCGCTGGAAATATCAATAGAACTTGTTTTTTGCATCCCGCTATCAGATGTTACTGTAAATGTGATTGTTGCGCCTGGCTGAAAGACCTGGCCTAAAAGTATTATTGCCCCTTGGGTGTCTCCGATTTTTTCAGCACCAAGATTTTCTATTGTGTTGGATGCTAAATTAACATGTATTAGATGAGATAAATCAACTCCTTGAAACATATAATCTACTTGAGGCTCGCTTATTGTATAGCTGTCAGAACTAGACCCGGTGTTATGAACATATATCATGAAAGGGGACGGCCGCCCTATTGTGAATACTCCTCCTCTTGCTGACCAAGTTTCAAAGTCATATGGAGCTGCTGCAGCATTGGGAGTGGAATATATTATTCCCAGAAGAAAGAATACAATCAAAATATAATATCCTCTCATAGGCTAACACTTCTTCTTTTGATTGAAATATATCGAAAAATTCCAACTAACAAAATTAAACTCAGGAAACCCAGAATGGAAAACTCAGGCAGGCTCAGATAGTTGTCAGACTCTAGGATATACAATTCAGCAGATTTCTGGACGGCTGGCCTTGCCTGGGATGCTGCAGTGAATATCACTTTGCCTGTTGCGGTGCTTGAAAGAATGGTTATTTGAGGGTAGACCCTTTTCGTTTCTCCAGGGTTGATATCCTTTATTAATGCTGCACCTGTCATGTCTACTAAGATCAAGTTTGGACTTGTTGAGATTATTTCATAAGACAGATCATAGCTGTCTGCATAAGAGCCTTTGTTTGTAATATAAACAATGACTGGAGATTTTTCCCCTACTTTAAAGCTCCTTTCGCCGGAAACGCCGATTTCAAAATCATAGCATGAAGGATACCATATGCCAGCATCGGTGCAGCACTCTCCTGTATCATAGCATTTTTTCTGGAGCGTGACTGGGTCCCTGCAGCAAAAGCCAGCATATACGCCTGCAATAAGCATCAGAAAAACAATTGAAAAGATTATTCCTCTCATCCGCACGCCTCTGGCTTTATTAAAAATCTTCTGCATATTTCTCTCTCCAACCCTTCTTTTGTAAATTCGTCAGCATATTCTTTTCCATTGACTATTATCTCAGGCACTCCGATGACTTGGTATTTTTCTATCAGCTGCTTGTCTTGTGCGCTTAGGCTTTCATCGCCTATATTTATTGTTCTTATCGAGACTTTGTCTTTGAAGCTGCTTCTTATTCCGTCGATTATCTGGTCTGTCGCATTCACAACAATGCAGCTCGAGCCCTTAAAATAAATTATCTCCACAATCCTGGTTTTTCCCCGGAGGCTGATGACAAGAAGCGTGGCTGCAATAAGGATTATTACGACAAGTCCAATGCCTGCTTTCTCGTCAATAGCCATACCACCACAACTAATATAAGCGCTAAAACCACTATCAATGCCTTAAAAGTATTTGTCCTGGCGAAAGATAAATCTTCTGGCTGCTTTGGCGGGATG